>DATACF010000707.1:0-3849 GCA_036259235.1 Longimicrobium sp.
TTATTGGGGCCTCTCACTGGGGGCACAGAGGACCCGGGGGGGCTCCGTCGCACACCGGGGGCTCCCTCTGTGTCCCCTGTGCCCCCTGTGAGAGCCAGGGCCGTAAAAGCCGGTCTCACGCAGAGGAGCAGAGGGGGCAGAGGGGGTTCTCTGCTGACTCTGCTTCTCTGCGTGAGATTGAAGTTTTTTTAGCGCGGCGCCCAGCGGGGGAGCCATTCGGCGCCGGGGAGGCGGGTGAGGGGGGTGGGGGCGGAGCCGTCGGCGCGGGCGAGCCAGAGGTCGGCCTCGTGGTCGCGGGTGACGACGAAGGCGAGGTGGCGGCCGTCGGGCGACCAGGCGGGCTGCGAGGCGTTGCCGGGGCCGGCGTCGATCTCGACGACGGCGCCGGTGGCGACATCGGCGAGGCGGACGCGCGACTCGGCGCCGCGCACCTGGCGGGTGAAGGCGACGCGGCGGCCGTCGGGCGACCACGCGGGGTCGGCCTCGCCGACGTCGGCGCGGACGGTGTCGGACGTCGCGGTGAGGCGGCGGAGGCCGGTGCCGTCGGGGGCGACGAGGAAGAGGCGGTCGGCGCCCTCGCGGTTGGAGTGGAAGAGGAGGGTGCGGCCGTCGGGCGACCACGCCGGGCCCCAGTCGTCGCGGTGGAAGGCGGTGAGGCGGCGCTGGCCGGTGCCGTCGGCGGCCATCACGTAGAGCTCGGCGTCGCCGTCGCGCGAGGAGGCGAAGGCGATCCACCGGCCGTCGGGGGAGACGGCGGGCTCGAAGTTCCCCTCCGTGTTCGACGTCAGCCGGGTGAGCCCCGTCCCGTCCCTCCCGATGCGGAAGAGGTCGCGGAAGCTGGCGCGGTCGCTCTCGAAGACGAGCCACTCTCCGCCGGCCCCCCACGACGGCGCCCGCGCCCGCGCGCTGGCCGGCCCCAGCGGCGCAGCGCCCCCGGCGCCCGAGAGCGGGAGGAGGCGCATCTGCTCGACCTGGTCGCCCTGGCGCTCGCCGACGGAGACGAGGAGGAGCGCCGCGCCGTCGGGCGAGAGCGCGGCCGGGTAGTCGGCCTCGGGCGCGTCGGTGAGGCGCACCGGCGCGCCCCCCGCCGGCGAGACGGCGTAGACGTCCTGGTTCCCCCCCCGCTCGGCGACGAAGAGGATGCGTCCCGCCATCCCCCGCCGCTCGGCGAGGGGGAGCGTGTCGGCGGCGGCGCGGCGCGAGACGGACGCGGAACGGGCGTCGTCACCACCGCCGGCGCCGGAATCGCCGCAGGCGGCGAGGAGGAGGGCGGCGAGGGCGACGGAAGGGTGGATGCGGGTCACGGCGGATCGGGTGGAGATCAGGGTGTGCGATGGGCCGGGGGGCGCGGCGCGGGCATCGCCGGCCCTCATCCCCCCGGCCCCCTTCTCCCAACCCCTGGGAGAAGGGGGAGAACGGCGATCGCGAAACCGGCGGCGGCGCGAGACGGAGGCGGCGCCGCCTGCGACGTTGCATGAGGGATGCGGGCCCGAAGGGTGAAGACCCTGGCGGAGGGGAATGCGAAGACGACCGCGTGAACCGACGAGACCGGCCCTCGCATGGAGTCCGCCAGGGGCTTCACCGCGTTGGAAACGGTAGCATCGTTTCCTACGCGGCCCGCAGCCCGGCCCCGCTTTAGCGGGGACATGCCCGAAGACGTAGTTCGCAGTTTCAAGTGCCCGGTGCCCCCGTGCGAAAGCTTCGGGATCGCGACGAAGTCCCGCACCGGGCACTGGGCACTTGGCACTGGGCACTATCGACCTACCCTCACCGCACGCGGATGGCGTCGGCGACGACGACGTACCCGGTCCCGGTCCAGCGCGAGAGCTGGATCCGGTTCCACCCGGCGCTGAAGTTCCAGGTGCCGAGCGTCACCCACGTCCCGCCGTTGGCCTGCTGGTTCACCGACGTCCGCCCCACCTCGGCCCCGGACGCGTTGAGCGCGATGAACGGCGCGGACGGCGACCGGTTGGTCCCCGCCACCCACCAGGCGTCGATCGTCTTCGTCCCCGCCGCCGGCATGTAGAAGTAGAACGTGGCCGGGTCGGAGACGGCCTGCGTGCTCGCGTAGTAGTACCCGCTCCCGTAGTACCCCGGGCTCGACGCCGTCGAGATCCAGTTCGCCGAGATCGACATGTACCCCTGCGCCGTGTTGTTGTTGGCGTTGTTGCTGTCGATGATCAGCGACGTCCCCGACGACGTCCCGCAGTGCGAGTTGATCCGGTTGAGGTAGTCGGTCCACGGCCAGTTCGGCCCCGGGTCGGTGCGGTTGTACGGCTGCAGCTTCCCGTGGGCCACGTAGTGGTAGCGGTCGCGCGGGATCCCGTGGGCCTTGCTGATGTCGCACGAGAGGCGCGCGGAGGCGTCGATCTGCGCGACCGGGAAGGAGGTCTGCGACGCGTAGCCGCCGTGCTCGATCCCGACGGTGAAGTGGTTGCTGGAGTAGCCGTTCCGCCAGCACTCGACGCTGCTGTTGAGCGAGCAGTCGTAGGTGGCGGCGATGTGCCAGGCGCGGCTCGACTCGCGGACGAGCTGCGAGATCTCGCTCCCGTCCTCCTTGACCACGTAGTGGGCGCTGGCCCCGGCGGCGGTGTTGGTCAGCCAGCTCCAGCAGCTCGTGTACGACCCCTCGCAGGTGTGGATGATGACCATCCCCACCTTGCCGATGTCGCCCGCCGGGCGCGCGTTGTAGTTGGGGCTCGGCCGCCAGATCGTCCCGCTCACCGGGTAGTCGGGGGCCACCGCGGCGCGCGGCAGGGAGGGCGGCGCCAGCTTCGGCGACACCTTGCGGGGGAAGATCGAGGCGAGCGCCCGCCCGTCGGCGGTGCGCCCGACCACGCCCTTCGAGAGCGCGGCGTAGACGTCGTTATGGACGTACATGGCGCGGGCGTCGGTGTCCTCGATCCCGCTGTAGCGCGCCACCACCGGCGCCCAGGCGTCGAGGTCGGCGCGGGCGATCGACGCTTCCTCGGCCCACGCCGAGAGGAGGGCGGCAGCGGCGCGGATGTTGGCTTCCGGGACGGTGCGGGCGGCGTCGGCGGAGACGCCGGCCAGGCGCGCGCCGCGCTCCAGCCGCTCGCCGCGGAGCGCCATCACGCCGAAGGCGGCCTCCTGGCCGGGGAACTCCTCGTGGCCGCGGACCATCTGCCACCGCGTCTCGACGTACCCCAGCGACTTCAGGAGGTCGGCGGGGACGCCGAACTCGGCGCCGGCGCGGGCGAAGACGGCGTCGAGCTCGCCCTGGACGGGGGCCGTGGGGGTGGGGGCCGTGGCGCGGGGCGAGGTGGGCTCGTCCATCTCCGTTGATCACCCGAACGGCCATCCGGCACGCGGATCGGCTTCCGCCTTCACGCGATTGCGAGACCGACGGCTTGTCGGACTCCCCTCTGTCGGGGCGCCACGCCCGCCGACATCGGGCCCAAAGCACGCGTTCACCCCGTCGAGCCGCGTGCAGCATCTGCCCGGTCGTCCGGCGCGAGCGCCCGACGGGCGCAGCGATGCGTGACCGCTTGGTTGCGAAGGGCAGGGTGTTCGGCACTCCTGGCTACGCGTGTCCCCGAGGGTCCGCACGCCGATTGGAATTACTCTCCTGCTCATGTCGGTCCAGGCGTCGGTCGAGCAAGGGTTCCGTGCGCTCGAGGCGTGGTCCTGGGAGGAGGCTCACGCGATCTTCGATCGGATCGTGTCCGAGCACGAGAGCGCCGAGGCGCTCGAGGGGCTCGCCGCGGCTGCCTTCTGGCTTGACGACGGCGCCGCGGCCATCGCCGCGCGCGAGCGCGCCTACCGCCTCTACCGGGACCGCGGCGACGCCGAGGGGGCGGCGCGCATCGCCGCGGGCCTTGCCGACGC
>DATACF010000708.1:0-4504 GCA_036259235.1 Longimicrobium sp.
GCGCGCGAGGACCAGATGGCGCAGGAGGGCCTGTTCACGCACCACCTCCTGGAGGTGTGGGCCGAGGGCGCGTTCCCCGGCACCTTCTGCGACCTGTACCGGGAGGTGCGGGACCGTGTGATGGCGGAGCGCGGCGCGCGCGCGGCGGCCCGGGCGACCCCTTTCGCCGATCCCGAATCTTCCGCTCTCGTCCGATGGACCGAGTCCTCGCCGTGATCCTGGGTGGCGGCGCCGGCACCCGCCTGTTCCCGCTGACCGCCCAGCGCGCCAAGCCGGCCGTCCCCCTCGCGGGGAAGTACCGGCTGGTCGACGTGCCGATCAGCAACTGCATCAACTCCGGCCTCAGCCGGATCTTCGTCGTCACCCAGTACAACTCGGCCTCGCTGAACGACCACATCGCCCGGTCGTACCTCTTCGACCGCTTCCGGGGGGGCTTCGTCACCGTGCTGGCGGCCGAGCAGACGCCCACCTCCGAGCACTGGTACCAGGGGACCGCCGACGCCGTCCGCCAGTCCATCACCCACATCAAGAGCTACGCGCACGACCAGGTGCTCATCCTCTCGGGCGACCAGCTGTACACGATGGACTACCGGCTGATGCTGGAGCACCACCGGCGCACGGGGGCCGACATCACCATCGCCGCCACCCCGGTGGTGGCGGCGGACGCGCCCGGCTTCGGCATCCTCAAGACCGACGCCGAGCACCGGATCACCGAGTTCTACGAGAAGCCGGCGCTGGGCGCCCTGGCGGGGAAGGAGAGCCCCGTGGAGCCGAAGATGGAGGCGGCGGGGCGGATCTACCTGGCGTCGATGGGGATCTACGTCTTCGACTGCCTCGTCCTCCAGGAGCTCCTGGACGCGTACGGCGACGCCAACGACTTCGGGAAGCACCTGATCCCCCGCGCCATCCGCGAGCGGAAGGTGGTGGCGTACCCGTTCAAGGGGTACTGGAACGACATCGGGACGGTGCGGTCGTTCTTCGACACCAACCTGATGCTCACCGAGGCGCAGCCGGCGTTCAACGTCTTCGACGAGCAGATGCCGCTCTACACCAACGCGCGCCTCCTCCCCCCGGCCAAGATCACCCGGTCGCGGATCGAGAACGCCATCATCTCGGAGGCGTCGGTCATCATCGACAGCGACATCTCGCAGGCGGTCATCGGGATCCGCTCGTACCTGGGGGCCCGCACGCGCATCCACCGCACGGTGATGATGGGGGCCGACTACTACCGCTGGGAGAACCCCGCCAGCCGCAACCGGGTGGAGGGCCCCTCCCGCCCCGGGATCGACGAGGACTCGACCGTCGAGGGGGCCATCATCGACAAGAACGCCTCCATCGGCCGTAACTGCACCATCACCAACGCGGCGGGGGTGCAGGAGGGGGAGGGGCCGGGGTTCTACATCCGCGACGGGATCGTCGTCGTCGTCAAGAACGCCGAGATCCCGGACGGCACCGTCATATGAGGATCGCGCAGCTGACCAACGAGTACCCGCCGTACGTCTACGGCGGGGCCGGGGTCCACGTCGAGTACCTCTCCCGCGAGCTGGCGCGGGCCGAGGGGGGCGCCCACCGGGTGCAGGTCCTCTCCTTCGGCGACCAGCGGGTGGACGACGGGGGCTTGAGCGTCCAGGGGGTGGCGCCGAAGGCGGAGCTCCCGGTCCGGGACCCCCGCCACGCGCGCCTCCTCGACGCGCTCCTCCGCGACCTGGCGATGGTGGGGGCGGTGGACGCGCCGGAGATCGTCCACTGCCACACCTGGTACACGCACCTGGCCGGGTGCCTGGCGCGGCCGCTCACCGGCGCGCGCCTCGTCCTCACCACGCACTCGCTGGAGCCCCACCGGCCGTGGAAGGTGGAGCAGCTGGGGCGGGCGTACGACGTGACGACGTGGATCGAGGGGACGGCGTACCGCGAGGCCGACGGCGTGGTGGCGGTCTCGGCGGCGATGAAGGCGGACGTGCAGGCGCTCTACGGGGTCGACCCGGCGCGGGTGCGGGTGATCCACAACGGGATCGACCCCGACGAGTACCGCCCGCGCGACGACCCCGGCACGCTCCGCCGCCTGGGCGTCGACCCGGACGTCCCCAGCGTCCTCTTCGTGGGCCGGATCACGCGGCAGAAGGGGATCCTCCACCTGGTCCGCGCCATCCCCCACCTCCGCCCGGGGGTGCAGGTGGTCCTCTGCGCGGGGGCGCCGGACACGAAGGAGATCGGGGACGAGATGGCGGCGCTGGTGGAGGGGGTGCGGGGGGAGACGCCGGTCCCGGTGGTGTGGATCCCGGAGATGCTTCCCAGGGCGGACACCATCGCCCTCTACTCGCACGCCGATGTCTTCGTCTGCCCCAGCGTCTACGAGCCCTTCGGGATCATCAACCTGGAGGCGATGGCGTGCGAGACCCCCGTGGTGGCCTCGGCCGTCGGCGGGATCCCCGAGATCGTCGTCCCCGGCGAGACGGGGACGCTCGTCCCCTTCGAGGCGGAGGGCGGGGGATCGGTGGAGCCGCGCGACCCGGGGGCGTTCTCGCGCGCGCTGGCGGAGGCCGTGAACGCGCTGATGGACGATCCCGGGCGCCGCGCGGACATGGGGCGCGCGGCCCGCGCCCGGGTCCTGGAGCGCTTCAGCTGGCGCGCCATCGCCGGGGAGACGCTCGCCTTCTACCGCGACCTCCTCGACACGCCCGCGGGGTCCGGCGGGTGACGGGGCCGGCGGGGCGGGGGATCGCGGGATAGCTCGTTACGAGTCATCGCGATACGAGACGCGGAGGGGCGGGGGAGGATGCTCTCCCGCCCCTCCCGTTTCCGCGCGCTCCGGGAGGGAATCGGGATCTCAGGGGCGTGATCGCGTACGGAGAGCGCATCGGGGGAGGGTGATACGCGCATCGGTAGCACGAGGGCAGGATGTTTACACCCCTTGCCATCCTATCATATCCCGCACATATTCGAAGGCACACCCATTTTCTCCCCACCCCCCCATCACAAGAGGGAGCTCCATGAGGTTCACGAGATCGGTCCCCGCCGCGGTCCTCGCCCTCCTGGCCACCGCCGCGTGCGACGCGTCCGACGCCCCGGTGTCCCCCACGCCGCCCGCCGGCCCCGCCGTGCACCAGGTGCCGCTCCGGACGCCGGACCAGGAGTTCGCGCGCGCCTCGCGGGCCGAGGCCCCGGGCTTCGCGGGCTTCTACCTCCGCGAGGACGGCACGCCGGTGATCCGCCTGGTCGACCAGAAGCAGCGCGGCGCGGTGCAGCGCTACCTGGCGCAGGAGCTGGCGGTGGCCCGCCGCGGGCGCCACGCCGGCGCGCCGGGGCAGGCGGTCTTCGAGGCGGCGAAGCACGACTTCGCGCAGCTGCTCGGGTGGGCCGAGTCGCTCGAGCCGATGCTGAAGCGCGGCGACGTGTACCTGATCGACGTCGACGAGGTGAAGAACCGCGTCCACCTGGGCGTGGCCGACGCCAACGCCATCGGCGCGGTGCGCGCCGAGGCGGCGCGGCTGGGGATCCCGGCGGAGGCGGTGCACGCGGAGACGCAGGCGAAGCCCGAGATGCGCGCCACCGTCCGCGACCGCTTCGCCACCACCGTGGGCGGGATCCAGATCGCCTTCGGCCAGTACGTCTGCACGCTGGGCTTCAACGCCAAGCGCTCGACGGGCGCGAACGTCTACGTCACCAACTCGCACTGCACCGGTACGCAGTACGTGAGCGACGGGATCGCGATCTACCAGAACACCATCGCGGCGGCGAACCTGATCGGCAACGAGGTCGCCGATCGCGGGCTGTACGCGTGCGTCGCCGGGATCGGCTCATGCCGCCAGGCCGACGCGGCCTACATCAGCAACAACGGGACGCGCGCCATCGGCCAGGGCGGGATCGCGCGGACGGCGTGGGCCACGGGCGCCGCGGGCGGGCTGACCGTCACCGGCGAGTACGACATCGTCGGCCGCTACACGGGCTCGCTCCCGGTGGGGAGCTACCTCGACAAGACCGGCCGCACCTCGGGCTCGACCTACGGCCAGGTCACCAACTCGTGCGTCACCATCGGATCGCTCCGCTGCCAGGACATCTCGAAGGTCTGGTCGCAGGGCGGCGACAGCGGCTCGCCGGTCTTCGTCTACCTCGGCGGCGCCGGCGCGGCCGAGAACGACGTGCAGCTGCACGGCGTGATGTGGGGCGGCCCGGGGAGCGACTGGACCACGACCTACTCGAGCCGGCTCGCCGGGATCGAGGCGGACCTGGGCGCGCTCAACAGCCTCTGCCGCCCGGGCTACGGCTGCTGATCCACGCGTAGCCACGCCTGACGACGACGGGCCGGCCGCCTCTGGCCGGGCCCGTTCCGCCGCCACCCAGCGCCGCTCGTTACGGGTCTCTGCGTTTCATTCCGACGAGCGGCGCCGCATCGCTCCATCGCTTCCAACCCGAGGGAGGGCACATGAGATTCACCGTACTCGCTCCCGCCGTGGTTCTCGTAGTACTCGCCGCCGCCGCGTGCGACGCCCCCGACCCGCTGGCG
>DATACF010000709.1:0-8247 GCA_036259235.1 Longimicrobium sp.
CGCATCCGGGTGCCTCCGGTTCGGGTCAACTTGGTCTCGGCAAAGCCCAAGCTACCCCGTCCTCGCGAGGATCAACATCCGGATGCGCCTTTTTCCCCTCGATCTGTTACATCATCCCGTTTCCGGATGGGAACTAGGCTCAGGCTCGCCGCCTGTCCCTCTCCCGAAATACAGGAGAGGGACGGTTGTTCCGGTGCGCGGGGCGAGCGCACGGTGGGGGGAAGGCTCGTAAGTCGCGGATCGGATTGAAGTTCTCCCCTCACCACGCACGCCCACCGCGTGCGGGGGGAGGGGCCGGGGGAGGGGGGCGCCGGGGCGGAGGCATGCGACGGAAGCCGGTCGAGACGCGATCGAAGTTCGCCGGCGAAGCGCCGTTGCATGAGGGATGCGGGCCCGGAGGGCGAAGACCCTGGCGGAGGGGGATGCGCAGGGGGGCGCGATCGGGGACGACGCGGCGGAGTGCATGGAGTCCGCCAGGGGCTTCGCCGCGTTGGAAACAGTAGTATCGTTTCCTACGCGGCCCGCAGCCCGGCCCGGAGCGCAGCGGAGGGACATGCCCGAATCCGCCGTTGCCGTAAGCCGTAAAGCCCGTCAGGCCGCGGACACCGCCTCCTCGCGCAGCGTCTCGGAGAGCTGCCGCCCGCGAAGCTCGGGAAGCATCAGGGAGCCGACGATCGCCACGCCGAAGAAGAGCGCGAAGGTGGCGAAGACGGCGCCCATCCCGCCCCACGCCAGGAGCGGCGGGACGGCGAGCGGCGCCAGGATGGAGGCGATGCGCCCGAACGCCGCCGCCCACCCGGCCCCGGTGGCCCGCAGCGTCGTCGGGTACACCTCGGGCGTGGCCGCGTAGAGCGCCCCCCACGCCCCCAGGTTGAAGAACGAGAGGAGGCACCCCGCGGCCAGGATGGCCCCGGGGCTCTCGGCCACCCCGAAGAGGACCGCCGCCCCCGCGGAGCCCGCCAGGAACGACGCCAGCGTCGGCCGCCGCCCCCACCGCTCGATGAGCACCGCCGAGACGGCGTAGCCGGGGAGCTGCGCCAGCGTCATCCACAACGTGAACTCGAAGGAGCGCACCAGCGGGAAGCCGCGCGAGACGAGGAGCGTTGGGATCCAGATGAAGGCGCCGTAGTAGCCGAAGTTGATCCCGAACCACGCCAGCCAGAGCGCCACGGTGCGCCGCCGCGCCTCGGGCCGCCAGAGCGCCCCCACCCCCGGCTTCGCCTCGTCGGCCGGGCCCACCGCCTCGGTGACCGGCGACGCGGGAGGCGCCACCCCGGCCGCCGCCTCGAAGCGGCGGACGACCGCCTCCGCCTCGGCGACGCGCCCCTTCCGCTCGAGGAAGCGCACCGACTCGGGGATCGTCCGCCGCACCACCGCCGAGTAGAGCGCGGGGAGGGCCCCGATGGCGAACGCCCACCGCCACCCGTCGGGAGAGCGGGGGACGACGAAGGTCCCCACCAGCGCGGCGAGGATCCACCCCAGCGCCCAGAACGCCTCCAGGAGCACCACCACCCGCCCGCGGATCCGCGCCGGGGCGAACTCGCTGACCAGGGTGGAGGCCACGGGGAGCTCGGCGCCGAGCCCCAGCCCGATGAGGAAGCGGAAGGCGAGGAGCGACGCCACCGACCACGAGAAGGCGGCGGCGCCGGTGGCGAGCCCGTAGACGAGGAGCGTGGCGGCGAAGACCCAGCGGCGCCCCAGCCGGTCGGCCAGGGTGCCGCCCACGCTGGCCCCCAGCGCCATCCCCACGAAGCCGACGGCGCCGATCCACGAGAGGACGGCGCCGGAGAGACCCCACTGCTGGGCGAGGGCCGCCATGACGAAGGAGATCACGCCTACGTCCATGGCGTCCATCGCCCACCCCAGCCCCGAGACCCCCAGGAGGCGGCGGTGGAGGGGGGTGAAGGGGAGCCGGTCGAGCCGCGCGGCGCGCGTGAGCGGGGCGTCCGTCACCGAAGCGTCCGTCACCCGGCGCCTACAGCGTCGCCGCGTCGAAGGTGTTGCACTGCGCCGGGTCGCCGCTCTGGAAGCCGCGCTGGAACCAGCGGACGCGCTGGGCCGAGCTGCCGTGGGTGAACGACTCGGGGACGACCTGCCCCTGCGCCTGCTTCTGGAGGCGGTCGTCGCCGATGGCGCTGGCGGCGTTCAGCGCCTCCTCGACGTCGCCGGTCTCGAGCCACTGGCGCTGGCGCTGCGAGTGGTTCCCCCACACCCCGGCGTAGCAGTCGGCCTGGAGCTCCAGCCGCACCGACATCGCGTTCCCCTCGGCCTCGCTCATCCGCTGGCGGGCCTGGTGGACCTGGTCGGAGACGCCGGTGAGGTTCTGGACGTGGTGCCCCACCTCGTGGGCGATGACGTACGCCTGCGCGAAGTCGCCGGGGGCGCCGAGCTGGCTCCGCAGGTCCTCGTAGAACTGGAGGTCGATGTAGACCTTCCCGTCGGTGGGGCAGTAGAAGGGCCCCACGGCGGCCTGCGCGAAGCCGCACGCCGACTGCACGGCGCCGGTGAAGAGGACGAGCGTGGGCTCGGGGTAGTCCTGCCCGTTCTGGGCGAAGATCCCGTTCCACGTCTCCTCTGTGCTCCCCAGCACGGTGGCGACGAACTGCGCCTTCTCGTCCTCCGCCGGCGGCGCCCCCGCCGGGGCCTCGGGCGGCGCGCCGCCGCCCCCCGCGATCGGGCCCAGGTCGACGCCCAGGAACATCCCCACCAGCGCCAGCACCACCGCCCCCAGCCCGCCGCCCACCAGCCCCGGCCGCATCCCGCGGCGGTCCTCGACGTTGGAGCTTCGCCCTCCCCCTTGCCAGCGCATTCGATCTCCTCGCTTTTTCGGCGCGGTCGATGTCGTTCGGGCGGGAGGGTTGCAAGGGGGATGCTAGGAGGGCGAAAGCGCCGGGTCCCGGGCTCGGCTTCGTCCCTTGCGCGGCCGGATGCTCCACGGGAGACGGAAACAGGGCCCCCGCGCTTCCCTCCTCCTTGACACCGCGCGGCCTCCGCCGCATCCTTCCCATAGAACTCTATGCATAGAAGGCTATGACTGAACAGCGACCACGGCGGAACGACGTCCTGCAGGGCACGCTCGCCCTGCTCGTGCTGCGGACACTGTCGGCGCAGGGGCCGATGCACGGCTACGCGATCACGTCGCACATCCAGCGCGTCTCCGCCGACCTGCTGCGGGTGGAGGAGGGGTCGCTGTATCCCGCGCTGCACCGGATGGAGCAGGACGGGTGGCTGCGGAGCGAGTGGGGGACGACGGAGAAGAACCGGCAGGCGCGCTTCTACTCGATCACGCCCGCGGGCGAGGCGCAGCTGGCGGCGGAGCGGGAGAGCTGGGAGCGGCTCACGGAAGGGGTAGGGCGGGTCCTCCGCTACGCCTGATCCTCGATCCTTCACACCCGGGCGGGACTGCCATGGCCTGGTACCATCGACTGCGCAACACGATGCGCCCGGAGGGGCTCTCGAGCGAGCTGGATCGCGAGCTGGAGTTCCATCTCGCGGAGCGGGTCGACGAGCTGGTGGCGGGCGGGATGACCGAGGAGGAGGCGCGGCGGGAGGCGCGGCTGCGCTTCGGGAACCCGGCGGTGCAGAAGGAGCGGACGAGGGACCGGGACATCCTTCCGTGGCTCGAGTCGCTCGCGGCCGACGTGCGCTACGCGCTGCGCTCGCTGCGGGCGAGTCCCGGCTTCGCGGTGGTGGCGATCCTCTCCCTCGGGCTCGCCATCGGGGCGAACACCGCGATCTTCAGCCTCATCGACGCGGTGATGCTGCGCTCGCTCCCGGTGGAGCGTCCGGAGGAGCTGGTCCGGGTGACGACCCCGGCCCGCTCCGGGGGGGTGGGGGAAGGGGGCGACAACTTCACCAACCCGCTCTGGGAGGCGCTGCGCGACCGCCAGGACGTCTTCTCGGGCGCGTTCGCCACGGCGGACGAGCGCTTCGACCTGGCCGGGGGCGGCGTGTCGCGCCCGGTCGCGGGGGCGTGGGTGAGCGGGGGCTACTTCTCGACGCTGGGCGTTCGTCCCGCCGCCGGCCGGCTGGTGGCGCCGGCGGACGACTACCGGGGATGTCCGCCGGTGGCGGTGGTCGGCCACGGCTTCTGGCGCGGCGCCTACGGGGGGAGCCCCGACGTCGTGGGGAAGACGCTTTCGCTGAACGGCCACCCCTTCGAGATCGTCGGCGTGGCCGCGGCGGGCTTTTCCGGGGTGCACGTGGGGCGCGCGGCCGAGGTGTACGTTCCGCTCTGCGCCATGCCGATCGTCCAGGGTGGAGACGACTCGCTGGACGAGCGCAGCACGTGGTTCCTGAACGTCTTCGGACGGCGGCGGCCGGGGATGACCACGGACGACGCCGGCCGGCGGCTCGCGGCGCTGGCACCCGCCGTCTTCGGCGCCACGGTCCCCGAGGACTGGCCCACGGAGGCGAAGGAGGGCTACCGGCGGACCACGCTGAGCGCGGTGCCGGCGGCGAACGGGTACTCCGATGTCCGGGGCCGGTACCAGGACGCGCTGGTGGCGCTGATGGCGGCGGTCGGGCTGGTGCTGCTCATCGGATGCGCCAACGTGGCCAACCTCCTCCTGGCCCGCGCTTCCAGCCGGCGCCACGAGGTGGCCGTCCGGCTCGCCATCGGCGCGGGCCGCGGCCGGCTGGTCCGGCAGTTCCTCACGGAGAGCCTCCTCCTCTCGCTCCTCGGGGCGGCGGTGGGGCTCCTCCTCGCCGCTGCCGCCACGCGGCTGCTGGTGCGCTACGTGGCCATGCGAGGGGAGCGCGGAGAGGCGGTATGGCTGGACCTCTCCCTCGACGGCCGCGTCCTCGCCTTCACCCTCCTGGTCGCCACCGCGACCGCGATCCTCTTCGGGCTGGTGCCGGCGTGGCGGTCCGCCCGGGTGGACCCACGGGGCGCGATGAAGGCGAACGATCGGAGCATCGTCGAGGGGCACTCCCGGTTCGGCGTGGGAAAGGCCCTGGTCGTGGGGCAGATCGCCCTCTCGCTCGTCCTCGTGGTGAGCGCGGGCCTGCTGCTGGGCACCTTCCGCCGCCTCGCCACCCTCGACCCCGGCTTCGAGCCCGGGGGCGTGCTCCTCGCCTCCGTGGACATGGGCAACGCGGGGATCCCGGAGGAGGCGGTTCCCCGCGTGAAGCGCGAGATCCTCGAGCGCGTCCGCGCCGCGCCGGGCGTGGAGTCGGCCAGCGCGTCCGTCTTCACGCCCCTCAGCGGCGGGGGGTGGAACGGCATGGTGGAGGTGGACGGGTACACGCCAGCCAGCCCGCTGGACGCGGAGGTCTTCTTCAACGGGGTGAGCGACGGCTTCTTCGCCACCCTGGGCGCCGCGCTGCTCGCCGGCCGCGACTTCGACGAGGGCGATGGGGCGGAATCCCCGCCGGTCGCGATCGTGAACGAGTCGTTCATGAAGAAGTTCTTCCACGGCGCGAATCCCGTCGGCCGGCGGGTGACGATCAAGGGCCTCTTCGCGGGCGACGACGAGGTGCTGCAGGTGGTGGGCGTGGTGCGGGATACGAAGTACCGCTCCATGCGCGAGGAGCCAGAGCCGCTGGTCTTCCGTCCGCTCGGCCAGCTGGGCGGCCCCGACCGGCCTTCGCTCGAGCTGGAGCTGCGCGGCCGCGGCGCGGCGAGCGCGCTCGTCCGGACGGTGACCGGGGCGGTGGGGGAGGTGAACGGGAGCTTCTCCATCCGCTACAGGACCCTCGAGTCGCAGATGGACGCCTCGCTCGCCCGCGAGCGCATGCTCGCCACGCTCTCCGGCCTCTTCGGCGGGCTCGCCCTCCTCCTCGCGGCGGTCGGCCTCTACGGCACGATGGCCTACTCGGTGGCGCGCCGCCGGAACGAGATCGGGATCCGCATCGCGCTCGGCGCCGCCCGCGCGCGGGTGATGCGCCTGGTGCTGGGCGAGGCCGGCCGGCTCCTGGTCGCCGGGCTGCTGCTGGGCGGCGCCGGCGCGCTGGTCGCCACACGCTGGGTCGCGCCCTTCCTCTTCGGCGTCGCTCCCTCCGACCCCGCGACCTGGGCGATCTCGGCGCTGGCCCTGGCGGCGGTCTCGGTGGCGGCGTGCGCCCTCCCCGCCTGGCGCGCCGCCCGCCTGGACCCGAACGCGGTGCTCCGGGCGGAGTGACATGAGTGCGTGAGTGCGTGAGTGCGTGAGTGCGCGGGACGGGAATGCCGTCACTTCCGGGTGGGGCCGGGCGTTCTTTGTGCGCCAACCGTCTCGTCCGTCGACCTTCTTCCCGATCTCCGATGATGAGCCGCCGTATCGCCCGGGTCGCGGGCCTGTTCGCGTTCGTGATGGTGGGGGGCGCCATGGGGGCGCGGGGCGCGGCGGCGCAGGGGATGGACGTGGCCGTGATGCCGTACGCCGGGGTCCTTCCCTTCGCGGGGATCGCGGGCGGGGTGCAGGTGGAGGCGGCGCGGCCGGGGAGCGCGCGGGTGTACACGCTGAGCTACAGCCGCTGGGTGCACGGGCTCATCTGCACCGGGGCGATCGCCACCGACGCGGAGGGCGAGGCGTACTTCCCGTACGACCGCTGCGGCGAGGAGGGGCAGACGCTCCTCGCGGGGCTCACCTGGCGCTTCGGCGCGCCCGAGGCCCGCGTGCGCTCGTACCTCGGCGGCGGGCTGGGCGTGGCCGAGGCCCCCCAGGGCCCCGACGGGATCCAGCCCGCCGGCTCCCTGGAGGCCGGCTTCGACTTCTGGCCCTCCCGCGTCCTCGGCATCCGCCTGGGCCTCCGCGCCGACGGCCGCTTCGCCGTGGGCTACGACTACCTCGGCCCCGTCATCGGCGTCCGCCTCTCCTTCTGACCCACGCACCAACGCACTCAGGACCCGGGACTCAGGACTTGGCACTCCGCTCTTGTCTCCCCGCCCCCGGCCCCGCAGGTTGTCGCGCCTGACCGACCACCTTCGACGCGCCGCCATGTCCATCGACCATCTGATCGCCGCCAACCGGGAGTGGGCCGCCCGGACGGTGGAGCGCGACCCCGAGTTCTTCGAGAAGCTCTCGCGCCAGCAGTCGCCCGAGTACCTGTGGATCGGGTGCTCGGACTCCCGCGTCCCCGCCAACCAGATCGTCGACCTCCTCCCCGGCGAGCTGTTCGTGCACCGCAACGTGGCCAACGTGGTCGTCCACACCGACCTCAACTGCCTCTCGGTGCTCCAGTTCGCCGTCGACGTCCTCCAGGTCCGCCACGTCATCGTCTGCGGCCACTACGGGTGCGGCGGGGTGCAGGCGGCGCTCGAGAACCGGCGGCTGGGGCTCATCGACAACTGGCTCCGGCACGTGCAGGACGTGGCCGCCAAGCACCGCGCCGAGCTCCGCGCGCTCGACGAGCGGGCGCGCTTCGACCGCCTCTGCGAGCTCAACGTCCGCGCGCAGGTCACCAACGTCGCGCGCACCACCATCGTCCAGGACGCCTGGGCGCGCGGGCAGGACCTCACCATCCACGGGTGGATCTACGGGATCCACGACGGGCTCGTCCGCGACCTCTCGGTGGCCCGCTCCAACACCGTCCCGCTGGCGTGGGAAGAGTGAGCGGAACGGACCTTCCGGTGTATCAGGAGGCGGTCCCGCGGCTCGCGGGACGACTGAGGTGAAGCGACGATGCGCGCGAACGGTACGGCGGTTCCGGGAGGCATCCCGGGCGTCCGGGTCTACCACTGGAAGGGAGGCGGGCGGATGAGCGAGGGACGCGAGGTGGCCACGCTGGGCGGGGGGTGCTTCTGGTGCCTGGAGGCGGTCTTCGAGCAGCTCCAGGGGGTCGAGTCGGTGGTGTCGGGGTACGCGGGGGGCGAAGTGCCCAACCCGACGTACAACGCGGTCTGCTCGGGGACGACGGGGCACGCCGAGGTGGTGCAGGTCACCTTCGACCCGTCGGCCGTGAGCTTCCGGGAGGTTCTGGAGGTCTTCTTCACCATCCACGACCCCACCACGCTCAACCGCCAGGGCGCCGACGTGGGGACGCAGTACCGGTCGGCCGTCTTCTACCACTCCGACGAGCAGCGGCGGGTGGCCGAGGAGACGATCCGCGACCTGGAGGCCGAGGGCGTCTGGGAGAACCCGATCGTCACGCAGGTGGCGCCGATGACCGAGTTCTACCCGGCCGAGGACTACCACCAGGGGTACTTCCGCACCCACGGGCGGCAGCCGTACTGCCAGGTGGTGATCGCGCCGAAGGTGGCCAAGTTCCGCCAGAAGTACCTGTCGCGGCTCAAGGCTTCGGTCTGATCTAGCTGTTTACGTGAGG
>DATACF010000710.1:0-4300 GCA_036259235.1 Longimicrobium sp.
GGCCTCTTCTCGCTGGCGGGGCGCGCGGCGCTGGCGCGGGGGGACGCGGGGGGCGCGGAGCCGCTCCTGCGCGCGGCGCTGGCGCAGCGGGAGCGCGCGCACGGGGCCCGAGACGCGCGCCTGGCGCACGACCTGGCGTACCTGAACGGCGCGCTCCTGGCGCTCGGGCACGATGCGGAGGCGGTGGAGAACGGGCGGCGGACGGTCGATCTGCTCGAAGCGGCGTACGGGCCGCGGCACCGGCTGACGATCCTCCACACCAACAACCTGGGCGCCCTCCTCCGCCGCGCGGGCGACATGGGAGGCGCCGAGGCCGCCTTCGCGCGGGCGCTGGAGCACGCGGAAGCCACCGTCGGCGCGGGGGCGCCGTACGTGGCCACGGTCAACAGCAACCTGGCCGACGTGAAGGCCGCGCGCGGCGACCTGGCCGGCGCCCGCGCCCACCTGGAGCGCGCCCTCGCCATCGACGAGGCGGCGTACGGGCCCCGCCACAACTCCGTCGCCCGCGACCTGCACAAGCTCGCCCGGCTCCTGGCCCGCCTGGGCGAGCGCGAGGCGGCGCGCCCCCTCTTCGCCCGCGCGCTGGCGCACTTCGAGGCCGCGCGCGGCGCGGACGATGCGCACACGCGGGCCCTCCGTGCCGAGATCGCGGCGCTGGACGGATGAACCACTTCGGGACGACGAGAGCGAAGAAGGACCGATGAGCGAGCTGAAGCGGGTGTGCGTCTTCTGCGGCTCCAGCTCCGGCGCGCGGCCGGCGTACGCCGAGGCGGCGGCGGCCATGGGGCGGGCGCTGGTGGAGCGGGGGGTCGGGCTGGTGTACGGCGGCGGGAACGTGGGGCTGATGGGGATCGTGGCCGACACGGTGATGGCCGGCGGCGGCGAGGTGGTCGGCGTCATCCCCGAGGGGCTCCTCCTGCGCGAGGTGGGGCACACGGGGCTCACCGAGCTCCGCGTCGTCCACTCCATGCACGAGCGCAAGGCGGTGATGGCCGACCTGGCCGACGCCTTCGTGGCGCTCCCCGGCGGGCTGGGGACGTGGGAGGAGCTGTGCGAGGTGCTCACCTGGACGCAGCTGGGGATCCACGCCAAGCCCGGCGGCATCCTCAACGTCGAGGGGTACTACGACCCCTTCCTGGCGATGTTCGACCACGCCCTCGCCGAGGGCTTCCTCCGCCCCCAGCACCGCGCCCTCCTCCTCCAGGACACCGACCCGATTCGCCTCCTCGACGCGCTCGCCGCCTGGGAAGCGCCCCAGGTGGCGAAATGGATCGGCCGCGGCGAGCGGTGAGGACCTCGCGCGGACGGCGCGGAGCGCGGAGGGACCTCTACCGCGTCCTCCGCGTCTCCTGTCCACCGCGTGAATCCAGAGCTGCACCGCAACCTTTTGCGCGGCAACGCCGTATAGACCTCCGACCGGGCGTGGCGGGAATCCGCGGCGCTTGGACCGGCACGCGGCGCCGGTTACATTGCACGGCGCCCTCCGGGAGCACCGTCTCCACGCATCGCGAGCCCATGGCCCAGCACATCGTCGCTCCAGCCCCGCTCCGGCGCGCCCTCGGGCTCGCCGCCGCCGCCCTCGCGCTCCTTCCGGCGATGGCCGCGGCGCAGGAGCGCACCGTCTACCGCGTCCCCATCCACGGCGAGATCGTCCCGGGGCTCGTCCCCTACGTCGAGCGCTCGCTGAAGGAGGCCGCGGAGGCGAAGGCCGCCGCCGTCCTCCTCGACATCGACACCCCCGGCGGGCTGATCGACACGGCCGAGCAGATCAGCGACGCCGTGCGCGACGCCGACGTCCCCGTCTACGCCTTCGTCAACCGCCGCGCCCTCTCGGCCGGGGCGATGATCGCGCTCTCGACGCGGGGCGTCTACATGCTCCCCGGCTCGGCGCTGGGCGCCGCCACCCCCGTGGACGGGGCGGGAACCAAAGCGTCGGAGAAGTACGTCTCGGCCATGCGCTCCGAGTTCCGCGCCCTGGCCGAGGCGCGCGGGCTCGACCCGCGGATCGCCGAGGCCATGGTCGACGAGGACGTCGCCGTCCCCGGCGTCGACGAGAAGGGGAAGCTGCTGACCCTCTCCACCCGGGAGGCGGTGCGCGTGGGCTACGCCTTCGAGGTCGCCAGCTGGGAGGGGGCGCTGGCCGCCGTCGGCGCGCCGCGGGCGGCGGTGACGACGCCGGCCAGCAACTGGGCCGAGCGAGTGGTGCGCTTCCTGAGCAACCCGCTGGTGGCGCCCTTCCTCCTCACCTTCGGCTTCCTGGGGCTCATCATCGAGCTCAAGACCCCCACCTTCGGGCTGGCGGGGCTGGCCGGGCTGGGGTCGCTCACCCTCTTCTTCGGGAGCCACTACATCCTGGGGCTCGCCGGGTGGGAGTCGGTGGCGCTGATCGCGGCGGGGATCGTCCTGGTGCTGGTGGAGATCTTCGTGATTCCCGGCTTCGGGGTGGCGGGGGTGCTGGGGATCGCGGCGGTGGCGGGGAGCATCCTCCTGGCGCTGGTGGGCGCGCACCCCACCGCCGCCGACCTCAGCACCGCCGCGCTGGTGCTGACCTCGTCGCTGATCATGGTGGCGTTCTCGCTCTGGGCCCTCCTCCGCCACCTCCCGCACGACCGCCGGGCGCGGAACCTCATCCTCCAGGGCGGCCTCGCCAGCAGCGCCGGCTACCGCGCCGCCGCCGCCCGCGCCGACCTGCACGGCGCCGAGGGGGTGACGGTCACCGACCTCCGCCCCGCCGGCACCGCCGAGTTCGCCGGCGAGCGCCTCGACGTCGTCTCAGAGGGCGACTTCGTCCCCGCCGGCACGGCGGTCCGCGTCGTCCGCTCCGAGGGCTATCGGCACGTCGTGGAGCCCCTCGCGCGGGAATAGAAAAAGGGAAGAAGTCCTAAGTGCTAAGTCCTAAGTATTCGGACGCAGGCTCCCGGCGGTGACGCCCGGGCACACTCGGCACTCAGGACTCAGGACTCAGGACTCAGGACTCAGGACTCAGGACTCAGGACTCTTTCGGGCACCACGCCCGCCGCCGCCGCGGACCTCCGCGCGCGGCACCTCCACCCGCATCTCTCTCGAAAAGGAACCGAGCCATGAGCGAGGTTTTCGTGGGCAGCACCCTGTTCTTCATCTTCTTCGCGATCATCGCCGCCTTCGTCCTCCTGCGGCTGATCCCGGTGGGGCTCTGGATCCAGGCGCTCTTCTCGGGGGTGCGGATCGGCTTCGGGACGCTGATCGGGATGCGCTTCCGGCGGGTGAACCCGGCGCGGATCGTCAACCCGCTGATCACCGCCACCAAGGCGGGGATCCACATCGGCCCCGACGCGCTGGAGGGGCACTACCTGGCCGGCGGCAACGTGGAGCGCGTCATCCAGGCGCTGATCGCGGCCGACAAGGCGGGGATCGACCTCCCCTTCGAGCGCGCCGCCGCCATCGACCTGGCCGGCCGCGACGTCCTGGAGGCGGTGCAGACCTCGGTAAACCCAAAGGTGATCTCGACCCCGCGGGTGGCCGCCATGGCCAAGGACGGGATCCAGCTGATCGCCATCGCCCGGGTGACGGTGCGCGCCAACATCAACCGGCTGGTCGGCGGCGCGGGCGAGGAGACGATCCTGGCCCGCGTGGGCGAGGGGATCGTCTCGACGATCGGCTCGGCGGCCAGCCACAAGGCGGTGCTCGAGAACCCCGACGCCATCTCCAAGACGGTCCTCGCGAAGGGGCTCGACGCGGGGACGGCGTTCGAGATCCTCTCCATCGACATCGCCGACGTCGACGTGGGGAAGAACATCGGCGCCGAGCTGCAGACCGACCAGGCCGAGGCCGACAAGCGGATCGCCCAGGCCCGCGCCGAGGAGCGGCGCGCCATGGCGGTGGCGCTGGAGCAGGAGAACCGCGCGCGGGTCGAGGAGTCGCGCGCCCGCGTCGTCGAGGCCGAGGCGCAGGTGCCGCTGGCCATGGCCGAGGCCTTCCGCAACGGCAACCTGGGCATCATGGACTACGCGCGCTACCGCAACCTGCAGAGCGACACCGCGATGCGTGACGCGCTCGCGCGCCCGGAGGACGGCGCCGGCGCCGCGGAGGCCTGAGCATGGACTGGTTCGAGGTCCTGGTCGTCCTCCTCTTCGTCCTCTTCCCGCTGCTCCAGCAGGTGCTGCAGAGGAAGCAGGGGCCGCCCGCGCCCCCGCCGGACCTCGAGGCGGAGGAGGCGGAGGCACGGGCGAAGGCGGCGGAGCGCCCTGTCCCCGGCTCCTCGCCCCGGACGCCCGTGCGCAGGGACCCGGAGTGGTCGGCGGGCTGGGGAGAGTGGCCGGCC
>DATACF010000711.1:0-3186 GCA_036259235.1 Longimicrobium sp.
ACCCCCTGCATCGCCACCACGAACGCGGTCACCAGCGCCAGCCCCGCCGGCATCGCCGGAATCGCGCCCGCCGACGTGGAGGGCGCGGCGGCCGGGAGGACGAAGCAGGCTGCGGCGAGCCCCAGGAGGACGAGCGCCTTGGCCGCGCTGGTGACGGCCTGCGCCGCCGCCGACTCGCGCACCCCCCGCCACTGGAGCCCCGCGAAGGCGAGCGTCACCGCCATCGCCACCCACACCTCCCGCCCGGCCAGCGCGGGGACGAGCGCGCCCACGTACTCGGCCAGGACGACGGCGACGGCCGCCGCGCTCCCGCAGGTGGCGATCCAGTCGTTCCACCCCACCAGGAACCCCGCGTAGCGCCCCAGCGCGTGCCGCGCGAAGACGTACATCCCCCCCGAGCGCGGGAGCATCGTCCCCAGCTCCGCCATCGACACCGCGCCCAGGAGCGCGTACAGCCCGCCCACCACCCACGCCGCCAGGTACCACCCCGTCGACGGGAGCTGCGCCGCCACCTCCCCCGGCGCCCGCAGGATCCCCGCCCCGATGGTGTTCCCCACCGTCACCGCCAGCCCGAACGTCACCCCCAGCACCCGCAGCAGCCCCCGCCTCCGCGCCACATCCGCGGATTCGATGGACGGAGACGGCGCGCTCGTGGCGGGAATGGTCATCGGGCGGATCGCGGAGGCAGGGCGGGGGAGCGGGAACGGCGGTCCGACGAAGGTAGGCCGGTGAGGTCGTCCCCCGCCACCCTTTCCCTTGCGCCCCCGCCCACCCAGGACTTAGGACTCAGCACTCAGGACCCACGCACTTCCGCACTCACGCACTCACGCACTTCCCCTGACATGCGCCCCTTCTCCATCGACCCCGACATCCGCCGCGCCGAGACGCTCCCGGCGGAGGTGTACGCCTCGCCCGCGTGGTACGCGGTGCAGAAGGAGCGGGTCTTCGCGCGGAGCTGGCAGCTGGTGCGGGGGGCGGAGCGGGTGCGGGCGCCGGGGCACCTCCTGCCGTTCACGCTGCTGGAGGGGTGCCTCGACGAGCCGCTCGTCCTGGCGGCCGACGAGGACGCCACGGTGCGCTGCCTCTCCAACGTCTGCACGCACCGGGGGACGGTCGTCTGCGAGGGGGAGACGCACGCGCGCAGCTTACGCTGCCGCTACCACGGCCGCCGCTTCGCGCTCGACGGGACGATGACCTTCATGCCCGAGTTCGACGACGTGGAGAACTTCCCCTCGCCGAAGGACGACCTCCCGAAGCTCCCCCTCCACGCCTGGGGCCCGCTCTCGTTCACCGCGATCGACCCCGCCTGCCCCTTCGACGAATGGATCGCCCCCGTGCGCGAGCGCGTGGGCTTCCTCCCGCTCGACGAGTTCCACTTCGATCCGGCCACCTCGCGCGACTACCTGGTGCGGGCCAACTGGGCGCTGTACGTGGACAACTACCTGGAGGAGTTCCATATCCCCTTCGTCCACCCCTCGCTCTCGGGGGCGCTCGACTACGCCACCTACCGCACCGAGACCTACGACTGGTGCAGCCTCCAGCTGGGGACCACCAGGGAACGCCACGACGCCTTCGCCCTCCCCCCCGGCCACCCGGACGAGGGGACGCTGGTGGCGGCGTACTACGGGTGGCTCTTCCCCAACCTGATGCTCAACTTCTACCCGTGGGGCCTCTCGGTGAACCTCGTCCAGCCGCTGGGGCCCGACCGCACCCGCGTCTCCTTCCTCTCCTACGTCCTCGACGCCTCGAAGCGCGACGCGGGCGCCGGGTCGGGGCTGCACGTGGTGGAGATGGAGGACGAGGAGGTGGTGGAGGCGGTGCAGAAGGGCGTCCGCTCGCGCCTCTACCACCGCGGCCGCTACTCCCCCCGCCGCGAGGTCGGCACCCACCACTTCCACACGCTGCTGGCGCGGGAGACGGGGGGGTGAGCGTCATGTGGCGGACGCGGGACGCACGGCCGATCGGGAATGCCGGATACGGACGATCGGAAGGTGTTTCGGAGAGATCCGTGTCCGAAAGCCAGCTACCTGGCGAGGCGAGTAGATTCCTCACTCGTTCCTCGTTCGGAATGACAGGCCGGGGTCTCCGCCGATCAACCGGTCTTCAGGCGGGGCTCGATGTAAGCGAATGCATAACAACGGCTTGCGAATTGCGTCGGCGCTCCGCCGCCCGCGGGGCGCGGTCGGTCTCCGCGGGCGCTCCACCTTGCACCCGGAGGTGACGGATGCGGCGTTCCATCCAGCGGGTCCGCGGCGCGCTCTTCGGCCTCGCCGTCGCGGGGGCGCTCGGCTTCGGCGCACGGGAGGCGCTCGCCACCCCCCAGCCGCCGCCGCAGGGGCCGCTCTGCAACTCGGCCCAATGCGACCAGATCTGCAGGCTCATCGGCGCCAACGGCGGCTTCTGCAGCCGTGGCGGCTGCTTCTGCTTCCGGTAACGGCGCGGAAGCCGACCGAGCCGGCGAAGGGCCGTCCTCCGGGGCGGCCCTTCGCGTTGACCCCCGCCGGCTCCCTTCCATCGTCTCCGCTTCCCCTCGCGCCGGACCCCGCTCGTCGGAAGGTGTTTCGGAGAGCTCCGTGCCCGGAAACCGGCCACCCGGCGAGGCGAGTGGATTCCTCACTCGTTCCTCGTTCGGAATGACAGGGCGGGGTTTCTCCCGGTCGGCGACTCTCCAGACGCACCGGGGATCACGCCGCCCTCCTCCGATCCGCTCCGATTCGCCCTCCCCCGACCGGCCGTTCCTCGATCCGCCGCCCTCGATCCGCCCCGCCTCGTCGCGTCCCCCACACCGCCCGTCCCTCGAACACGCGGATCGTCCCATTCAGATTCGGTTCCGCGCGCGTCGACGGTATCCTATCGCTGCGCAGATGACGGCGGATCGGGAGCGGTCGGACCACCGCGCGCAAGGGGCCAGCGGTACACAATCCAGGAGGATCCGTGACAGATCCATGCGTTTCCGCCGAACTGCGACCTGTCCACTTTGTGGAAGTCGTTACAGCGACCGGAATTGCGCGCTTCTCACCCCAGGGTGAGACTGCCGCGCACCCGACGAGACCTCGCGAATGTTTTCACAATACACGGTTGACGCCATTAATTCGTCTAGCGATGTTTCAGGAACGACTCCCGAGAGCGGACCTCCCCGTTTTCCATCCGGTGCGGAGGGCGGCGCATAAGGATCGGCGCGCCGCC
>DATACF010000712.1:0-6300 GCA_036259235.1 Longimicrobium sp.
TCAGCGGACGAGGGGTCGCGTCGTCGGTCGGACGAGAAAGCCCCGTCTCAGCCGCCGCCGAGCCGCTTCCTCTCCTTGTGCTCCAGGCGCTCGCGGCGCTTGGCGTCGCTGGCCCGCTCGCCGGGGTAGCGGATGCTGACGTCCACGCCGCCCATCAGCGCCACCCCGCCGATCTTCAGGACGGGGGCGGCGGGGTCGTCGGGAGGGGGGGCGTGCCCGACCTGGCCGAAGCCGCCCATCAGCGCCAGCCCGTTGAGGTCGACGTACACGCCGGGGGGCACCACGATCTCGACGCCCCCCATCAGCACGAAGCACATCACCTCGGTGACGCCGGGCCCGAAGCGCGCCTGGCGGAAGTCGAGCTCGGCCCCGCCCATCGCCGCCACCACGAAGAGCTGCTTCGGCGGGGTCCAGACCCCCTTCCGCTCGGCCCCGCCCATCACCGCCGCCACCACCTGCCGCTCGGAGGTGTAGTCGGCGCGCGCCACGGAGGTGGGGGCCGCGGCCGCCGGCGCCACGCCCGGGGCCGGCGCCGTCTCGGGACCGGCCACGGGGAGGTCGGCCACCAGCGCGTGGAGCTCGGGGACGGTGTTCGCCGCGTACACCTGCATCAGCCGCTCCTCGAGGCCGGCGTCGGTGAGGTTCTCGGCGGCGTAGTGCTGGATGAGCTGGTTGATGACGCGCTCCCGCGTCTGCTCCAGGGGCACCGGGCGCCCGAAGGCTGGCTCGGCCATGAGGACCTTGGTCGGAGGAGTCGCGCTCGTCATGCGGAAGACCCGCGGGACGAAGGGGAAAGGTTAAGTCCGGCGCACCCGCCGGAGCAAGCCGGACGCTCTACGAGGTCACCTGCGGCGAAGATTCGGCACGGGCGTTGCTCTGGTGGGCGTCGGCAGTTCACGACTACCGGAAAACAGGAGCCCTGAGCCATGAAGATCCGCGCGCCGTTCCTCGCCCTCGCCCTCGCCGCCAGCCTCGGCGCGGTGGGTTGCACCGCGGAGGTGGAGGAGGAGGGGAAGGCCCCGGAGGTGAACGTCGAGGGCGGCGAGCTGCCCGAGGTCGACGTCGACCCGGCGAACGTCGAGGTCACCACCGACACCCAGCAGGTCGTCACCCCCGAGGTGAACGTGGAGCCGGCGAAGGACAACTGATCGCTGGCCCAGGGACGACGGAGGGCCCCGGCCGCGCTCGCGGTCGGGGCTCTTTTCGCGCCCCCGCGAGCAAAAATCTGGCGCGCCGGACACGGGGCGCATAGAATGGCTTTGTTCTCCCCCGACAAGGCAGCCGACGCAGCACCGCTCGACCGGTCTCCTGATCGTCGCGCCCGGCCCCGCCGCCGCCCTCTCCAGCCTCGCGGGGGTCCGCGGCGCGCGGACGGCCCCGGTCCGCCGCCTCCCCTAACGCCCAACGTCACCCGCTCACCGCCCCGCGCGTGGACGCTCGCGACCCTCTCTGGCACCTCTGGATCGACACGGGCGGCACCTTCACCGACTGCCTGGCCCGCGACCCGCAGGGGCGGCTCCACCGCGCCAAGGTCCTCTCCAGCAGCGCGCTCCGCGGCGTCGTCGAGCGGGCGCTCGCCCCGGACGCGCTCCGCATCCGCGAGGACTGGGGCGCCGCGGCGGGGCTCGTCGACGGCTTCGCCCTCCGCCTCCTGGGGGTCGACCACCCCCCGGCGCGCGTCACCGCCTACGACCCGGCCAGCGGGACGGCGTACCTCGACCGCCCTCTCCCCGCCCTCCCCCCCGCGGGGACGCCGGTGGAGCTGCGGTCGAAGGAGGAGGCGCCGATCCTGGCCGCCCGGCTGGTGACCCGCACCCCCTCGGGCGGCCGCCTCCCGCCGGTGGCCATGCGGCTGGCGACCACGCGGGCGACCAACGCGCTCCTGGAGCGGCGCGGCGCCCCCACGGCGCTCTTCATCACCGAGGGGTTCGGCGACCTCCTCCGCATCGGCACCCAGCAGCGCCCCGACCTCTTCGCCCTCGACGTCCGCACCCGCGCACCCCTCCACGCCGAGGCCGTCGAGGTCCCCGGGCGGCTGGGGGCCGACGGCGAAGTGGTGCGCGAGGCGGACTCCGACGCGCTCCACGACGTCGCCCGCGCGCTCGCCGGGCGGGGAGTGCGCGCGGCGGCGGTGGCGCTCATGCACGCCTACCGCAACCCCGCGCACGAGCGGCGCTTACGCGACGTCCTCCTCGCCGCCGGCTTCACCGACGTCTCCCTCTCGTCCGAGATCGCGCCGTTCATCAAGCTCCTCCCCCGCGCCGAGACGGCGGTGGTGGACGCCTACCTCTCGCCGGTCCTCGGCGACTACCTGGCCGGGGTGCGGCGCGAGCTGGGGGGCGGGCGGCTGCACGTGATGACGAGCGCCGGGGGGCTGGTGCGCCCCGAGGACTTCCGCGCCAAGGACTCGCTCCTCTCCGGCCCGGCGGGGGGCGTGGTGGGCGCGGCGCTGGCGGCGCGGCGCTCGGGGTTCCGGCGGGTGATCGCCTTCGACATGGGGGGGACCAGCACCGACGTGGCCCGCCACGACGGCGACCACGAGTACGTCTGGGAGCACGAGGTGGGGGGCGGGCGGATCTTCTCCCCCGCGCTGGCCATCGAGAGCGTGGCGGCCGGGGGCGGGTCGGTGTGCGCCTTCGACGGCGGGGGGCTGCGCGTGGGCCCGGAGAGCGCGGGGGCGTCGCCGGGGCCGGCGTGCTACGGCGCCGGAGGGCCGCTCACCCTCACCGACGCCAACCTCCTCCTGGGGCGGATCGCCCCCGGCCGCTTCGCCATTCCCGTCGACCCCGGGCCCGCCACCGCCGCCGCCGACGCGCTCCTGCGCCAGGTGCGCGAGCGCACCGGGGAGGAGACGACGCGCGAGGCGCTCCTGGCGGGGCTCATCGACCTCGCCGACGAGCGGATGGCCGACGCCATCCGCACCATCTCGCTCCGGCGCGGCTACGACCCCGCCGAATACGTCCTGGTGGCGTTCGGCGGCGCGGGGGGACAGCACGCCTGCGGGGTGGCCGAGCGGCTGGGGATCGCCACCGTCCTCGTCCCCGCCGACGCCGGGCTCCTGAGCGCGCTGGGGATCGGCCACGCGCCCCTGGAGCGGATCGCCGAGCGGCAGCTCCTCCGGCCGCTCGACGAGGTCGCGCCCGGCGCGGAGGCGCTCTTCGCCGAGCTCGCCGACGAGGCGGTCTCCGCCGTGGCGGCCGAGGGGACAGCGCGCGGCGAGGTCCGCGTCCGCCGCCGGATCGCCAACCTCCGCTACGCGGGGCAGGAGTCGACGCTGGCCGTGGAGTACGACCCCGGCGTGCCGCTCCGCGAGGCGTTCGAGGCGCGCTACGCCGCCGTCTACGGGCACCGCCCCGAGGCGCGGCCGGTGGAGGTGGAGTCGGTGCGCGCCGTGGCGTCGACGTGCGTGGAGGCGGAGGAGACCTCCGAGACCCTCCGCCTCCACCCCGCCCCCACTTCGGGGACGCGGCGGATGTGGATCCGGGGCGGGTGGCGGAAGGTGCCGTGCTACGAGCGCGAGGCGCTGGGCCCCGGCGCCACCTTCCACGGCCCCGCCATCGTCATGGAGCGCCACGCCGCCACCCTGCTGGCCGACGGGTGGAACGCCGAGGTCGACGCCGGCGGCGCCCTCCTGATGATGGGGCCGCCCCCGCCGCAGGAGGAGATCGGCGCGGGGGAGGAGCGGTGGCTGGGGGGCGCGGTGGCGGCGCCGTCGACCCCCGAGGCGGTGCGGCTGGAGCTCTTCGTCAACCGCTTCCGCGCGCTGGTGGGGGAGATGGGCGAGATGCTCCGGCGGACCGCCCTCTCGACCAACGTCAAGGAGCGCCTCGACTTCTCGTGCGCCCTCCTGGACGCGCGCGGCGAGCTGGTCGTCAACGCCCCCCACATCCCCGTGCACCTGGGGGCGCTGGGGCTCTGCGTCCGCGCGGTGGCGGCGGCGCTCCCGCTGGAGCCGGGGGACGTGGCGGTCACCAACCACCCGGCCTTCGGCGGCTCGCACCTCCCGGACGTCACCGTCGTCACCCCCGTCCACGACGACGCGGGCGCGCTCCTGGGCTACGTCGCCAGCCGCGCGCACCACGCGGAGATCGGGGGAACGCGCCCGGGGTCGATGCCGCCGGACGCGCGCACGCTGGCCGAGGAGGGGGTGGTGGTCCCGCCCACCTACCTGGTCCGCCGGGGCGAGGCGCGGTGGGAGGCGATGCGGCGGCTCCTGGCCGGGGCGCCGCACCCCTCGCGGGCGGTGGACGACAACCTGGCCGACCTGGCGGCGGCGGTTGCGGCCAACCACCGCGGCGCCGAGCTCCTGGCGGCGATGGCGCGCGAGCACGGGAGCGCCGCCGTGGCCGGGTACATGGAGGCGCTGGAGCGCCGCGCGGAGGACCGGGTGCGGGAGGCGCTCGCCGCGCTCGGCGACGGGGCGTACGAGGCCGAGGAGCGGCTGGACGACGGCTCGCTCCTCCGCGCGCGGATCACGCTGGCGAACGGGGCGGCGACGGTCGACTTCGCGGGGACGTCGCCGGTGCACCCGGGGAACCTGAACGCCACGCCGGCCATCGTCCGCAGCGTCGTCCTCTACGTCCTCCGCCTCCTGGTCCGCGAGGCGCTCCCGCTCAACGAGGGGCTGCTGCGCGCGGTGGAGCTGCGCATCCCGCCGGGGATGCTGAGCCCGGAGTGGCCGGACGACCCGGCGCGCGCCCCGGCGGTCGTCGGCGGGAACACGGAGGTGAGCCAGCGGCTGGTGGACACGCTGCTGAAGGCGCTGGGGCTGGCCGCGTGCAGCCAGGGGACGATGAACAACGTCCTCTGGGGCGGCGACCGCTTCGGCTACTACGAGACGGTGTGCGGGGGCGCGGGGGCGGGGCCGGGGTGGAACGGGGCCAGCGCCGTGCACACGCACATGACCAACACGCGCATCACCGACCCCGAGGTGGTGGAGCACCGCTACCCCGTGCGCGTGGAGCGCTTCGCGGTGCGCGCGGGCTCCGGCGGCGCGGGGGCGCGGCGCGGCGGCGACGGCGCGGTCCGCGAGACGGTGTTCCTGGCGCCGATGTCGCTCTCCGTCCTCACCCAGCACCGCATCGACGGCCCCTACGGCCTGGCCGGCGGCCGCCCCGGCGCCCCCGGCCGCCAGCGGGTGGTGCGCGCGAGCGGCGAAACGGTCGAGCTCGCCTCCGTGGACGGGTGCGAGGTGGGCCCCGGCGACCGGCTCATCCTCGAGACCCCCGGCGGCGGCGGGTGGGGGGCGCCCGAGTCCGGCGCGGACTGAAGAAAAGCGGGTTCTCACGCAGAGAAGCAGAGTCAGCAGAGGGGTTTCTCTGCTAGCTCTGCTTCTCTGCGTGAGGCCTGCCGTTCAGGGCGCTGTCCTCTCGATGATCTTCCGCCCTCGACACGCCTCCCCGATATTCGATCCGCCCCGTCTCCCCTTCCCCGCCGCACCCCCACGCCGATGAAGCGCCTCCTCCAGATCCTCTTCTGGTCCATCCTCCCCGCCGCGTTCATCGGGCCGGGGACGGTGACCACCAGCGCGTCGGCGGGCGCCCGGTACGGGTACGCCCTCCTCTGGGCGCTCACCTTCTCCACCGTCGCCACCGTCGTCCTCCAGGAGGCGAGCGCGCGGGTGACGGTGGTGTCGGGGCGGAACCTGGCGCAGGCCATCCGCACGCGGTGGCACGGGCAGGCGGTGGGGTTCCTCGTCCTCCTCCTCCTGGTGGGCGCCATCATCGTGGGGAACGCGGCGTACGAGGCGGGGAACGTCCTCGGCGCCACGGCGGGGGCCGAGCTGGGCGCCGGGCTCGCGCCGCGGACCGCGGCGGTGCTCATCGGCCTCTTCGCCTTCGCCGTCCTCTGGATCGGGACGCCGAAGTCGGTGGCGAAGGTGCTGGCGGCCACGGTGGCGGTGATGGGGATCGCCTTCCTGGTCACCGCCGTCCTCCTGGCGCCGCCGGTGGGCGAGGTGCTGCGGGGGAGCGTCGTCCCGGCCTTCCCGGCCGGGTCGGGGCTCCTGGTGCTGGGGCTGATCGGCACCACCGTCGTCCCCTACAACCTCTTCCTGGGCTCGGGGGCGGCTGCGGGGCAGACGCTCTCCGAGATCCGCTTCGGGATCGCGGTGGCGGTGGTGCTGGGGGGATTGATCTCGATGGGGATCCTGGTGGCCATCGCCGTGTACGAGAACTCGCCCCCCACGCCGGCGCCGGCCACCAGGATCCCCATCGAGATCAATCCCCCCAGCACCACCGCCACCGCGATCCCGAAGCGGATCTCGGAGAGCGTCTGCCCCGCAGCCGCCCCCGAGCCCAG
>DATACF010000713.1:0-5673 GCA_036259235.1 Longimicrobium sp.
CCGCAGTCGCCCGAGCCCGCGGGGGCGAGGCGGGGGTCGGGGGCGCCGGGGCCGGGGAGCGTCTCCTCCACGCTCCGCCCGTGGTCGGCGAGGACGACGTTCCCCCGCGCCACGCTCACGTCGGCCACGGAGCGCGCGCCGTGCTCGGCGTCGGTGGTCGACGAGAGGCAGAGGGCGAAGGGGAGGGCGTCGCCCGGCCCCCACTCGATCTCCGTGATCCGCATCGGCTCCGAGACGAGGCTCCCCACCGCGCCGGTGACGAAGCCCTCCAGCCCGCCCCGGGCCACCACGCTCCACTTCCGCCTCCCCGCCCCCGCCGCCGTCCCGCTCCACGGCGGGAGGAGCTCGACGACGTCGCCCACCGCCAGCTCCGCCAGCGCGCTCCCCGCCGCGTCGCGGAGCGTCAGGGCGGCCGTCAGCGCGGCCTCGCGGAGGAGGGGGTCCGTGAGCGGCTCCGAGACGCGGGTGAGGCGGACGGCGTGGCGGTGCGCGGGGTCGGCGTCGGCCGGGTGCCCGGTCTTCGGCCCCAGCACCTCCTCGAAGACGATCACGTCGCCCGCGGCCAGGAGGAGATGGTGGCCGAGGAGGGTGGCCCGCGTGGCCCCCTTCGGGAGGCAGCACTCGCGCTGCCCCCAGGCGTGGAGGCGGAAGAGGTTGTGCGCGTGGCGGAGGGTGGCCGCGTGCATCGTCTCGAAGACCTCGGGGCGCGCCTCCAGCGCCCGCTCCAGGTCGCGCGTCCCCTCCTCGATCACCGCCGGGGTGTCGAGGTCGATCCGCGTGAGGAGCCGCGTCGCCTTCGGGAGGAGGACCTCGTCGGGCGCGCCGCCGGGGGGGCGCACCTCGAAGTGGACCCACGCGCGGGCGTTGCACCCCTCGTGGACGGGGTAGTCGAGGAGGCGGGCGTGGCGGCGGAGCGAGACGCGCCGCCGGGCGGTCCCCAGGTACGCCTCGGTGGCCACCGCGTCCTGCTGGTAGCTCAGGTGGTCGCCCACGTACGCCAGGAGCTCCACCAGCGCCACCCCGAAGTCGGCCGGGCTCCGCTCGGTCCACTCGGGGAGGACGAGCGCCATCCGGTCGAGCATCAGCTGGCGGAAGGAGGCGTAGTCCTTCGCCAGGTAGTCGATCTCCGGCTCCTCGCGCGCCTCCGGCGGACAGTCGCGCTCCGGGGCGCAGTCGGCGGTGGCGGGGCAGTCGGCCTTGAAGGAGAAGTCGACGGCCGAGAGGAGGGGGTCCATCCCCGCCGGCGGCGCCCCGTCGCCCCCCTGGAGGCGGAGGGTGTAGGTGGAGAAGTCGCCCCGCGCGCTCACCTCCACGTGGAGCTCGTCGTCGAGGAAGGAGGCGGAGACGACGCGGATCCCGCGCACCCGGTCGCCCCCCTCGACCACGACCGCGCCGGCGGCGGTGAGCGCGGCCTTGAGCGGGTTGGAGAGGGCGACGACGAAGGCGACGCGGAGGAGGCGCTGCTCGCCGCCGGGCCCCGGGAGGTCGGCCACCTCCAGGAAGTCGATCCCGTTGAGGGCGCTCGCCGGCCAGGCGGCGCGGACGAGGGCGCGCCGCCGCTCGTCGCAGCAGAAGACGAGGGCGCCGCTCACGGGCCCCCCGGGCGCTCGAAGCGCGCGACGCCCCGCTGCTGCGTGCGGCGGAGGACGTAGCGGACGACGATGGTGAGCGTCGCCTCCTTCGCCTCCACGACGACCCCCTCCACCTGGATCCGGTCGCCCAGCCACTGCTGGAGGGCGCCCTGGAGCTGGAACTGCGCGGCGGCGGCGAGCGCGTCGGCGTTGGGGGCGAACACCATCTGCATCACCCCGCTCCCGAAGGCCGGGCGGTTGACCCGCTCGCCGGGGGCGGTGAAGAGGATCTGCTCGATCAGGTCGCGGACGTGCGCCTCCTCGTCCGCCGCCGCCGTCCGCCCGCGGCCGTCGATCCGGTAGGGAAAGTCGAGGTTCATCTCACGTCCCCTTCACCCGCGGCTGGGCGGCGGCGACGATCACCCCCGTCCCCGTGGGGGCGCACACCGCCTGGGAGTCCTGGAGGAGGACGGGCTGCCCCCCGGCGCGCACCCGCACCGCGGCGCTCACCCACTGCGCGGTGACGCACGGCCCGTTGCCCCCCGGGGGCGCGAAGCCGCACCCGGCCACCGCCCACGGCGCGCCCAGCGTGGTCACCGGCCGGCCCCCCACGCGGACGCGGGGGAAGGGGGCGGTGGGCGTGGCCTGCCCGCCGTGCATGCACGTCACCGTGGCCCCCAGGTGGAGGAGGAATCCGGGCATCAGGTCACCTCCAGCGCGCCGTTGTTCACCTGCACCATGGGCCCCTGGAGCTTGATGGAGGCCCCCTTCCCGTTGGTGATCTCGATCCCGAGGGCGTTCATCACCACCTTGCACCCGTCCGACGTCTCCAGGGTGATCCCCCCGACGCCCGGGGTGTCGTCGAGGAGGACGGAGTGCCCCCCCTCGGTGCGGACCATCACCTTCTTCCACGGGGGGGGCGGGGCCAGGAGCGCCGGGGGGAGCTCGGCCGGGGAGCCCCACCAGCACCCCGCCCAGACGGGGTAGTCGGGGTCGCCGTGCTCGAACTCGATCCACACCTTGGCGTCCTTCGCGGGGACGGCGAAGAAGCCCGTCTTGGCGCCGCCGTGCGGGGCGCAGGGGAGCGCCCACCCGCTCTCGGCCTCGCCCAGGACGTCGGGGACCTTCGCGCGGATCCGCCCCTGCATGAGCGGATCGGCGTTGTCGGAGACGACGCCGCGGTACTTCCCCCAGAAGGGCGGGCCGCTCACGGGAGCACCGCCGGGACGGTGGAGCCGGTGCCGTCGCGGGAGAGCGTGAAGCTCTGCTTGTATTCGCCGGGGGTGATGGTGTGGCTCACCTGGCGGACGTAGTAGAGCCCGTCGTAGCTCCACCCCACCCCGCGCACCCCCACCAGCTTCCGCGCCCGGAGGGCGTGCCCGTACTTCACCGTGTCGACCTCCCCCTGCGCGCTCACCAGGTCGGGGGCGCGGGTGGCGGTGGAGACCGCCGTGAGCGCCGCCTGCGCGGGGTTGGCCTGCGCCGTCTCGCGGAGGATGCGGGTGCGCCGCGGGGTGAAGGGGATGGCGGCCAGCGGCGGCACCTTGAGCGGCGGGAGCGGGGGGATGGGGAGCGCCGCGCCCGTGACCGGCTCCAGGAAGCTCCCCTTCGTCCCCACCGGGCCCATCCCGTCCTGGGTGAAGTGGAGCCCCTTCACGTTGGCCGCGGCCCCCATCCCCAGCGTGAGCGCGGGCTGGGGGAGCCCCAGGCGGTTCTCGGGGCCCCAGTAGGCGGTGCTCACCCCGGGCAGCAGGGGCTCGACGTAGAAGACGAAGCCGTTCCGCTGGGCCATCCGGCGCAGGAGCGCCAGGTCGGTCTCGGCCTGGCGGGGGACGCGCTGGAGCTGGATGGGGACGTCGGTCGTCGGCGTCACCGCGGGGACGAGGCCGTACTGCGCGTACTCGGCGATGCGCCGGGTGGCGATCAGCGCGTCGGGCTGGTTGGGGAACTCGTCGTTGCGCTCCTCGAGGTCGAGCATCTGGCTGACGTCCTTCCCCGTGACGGTGAGGGTGGAGCCCCCCGGCTCGTCGCTGGGGGTGAACTGCTGGTTGGTGACGACCCCGTCGATGAGGACCTCGGGGACGACGCCGAAGAGGACGGCGACGACGATCCGCTTGAACGGGTCGAGGTGCCCGGCGGCGATGACCGAGTAGTCGAGGACGGCGTCGCGGGCGACCTTGACGGTCATCTGGAAGCCGTCGCCCCCCTCGGCGTCGCTGGTGACCTGGATCCGCGTCACCGCCGAGGTCAGCGCGTACGGCGCCGGGAGCGGCACCGTCTCGCCCACCAGGAGGAGGAGGCGGATCCCCGTCTGCCCGATCAGCATCGGCGCCTCACCCGGGCGAGAGGGGGAGGGCGATCCGGAGCGCGCGGCCGATCTCCTCGGTCAGCTCCTCCGGCTTCAGCGCCCGGTTGGCGTCGCAGACGCGCCAGAACTGCGTGGGGTCGGCCAGGTAGCGCGCGGTGATCACGTCCAGCCGCTCGCCCTGCGTCACCAGGTGCTCCACCAGCGTCGCCTGCCCGTCCGGCGGCGGGACGAAGCGGCGCCGGACGTAGCGCACCGGGCGCGGCTCGCCGTCGTCGCCCGTGGTTTCGTGCACCGCCGTCTCCAGGCCCGCGTACCGGCTCGTGGGGTCGAACATTCTCGCGCTCGTCCGCTGGGGTTGAACTGCGGGTCTCTCACAGGGGGCACAGGGGGCACGGGGGGGCTTCGGACGCTCACGGAGATCCCCCCGTGTCCCCTGTGTCCCCTGTGAGAGCCTTCTCTTTCGGAGGCCCGGGGAGCACGGGAGCGGAGGACGCGCCCGGCCGCCGCCCTAGCCGATGCTTACCTCGAAGCTCCCGGCGACGGCGCCGCCGATGGCCGCCGCGCCGCCGATGGTGGCCATCACCTCCTTGGCGACCTGGTGGGCCATGAAGAGGGCCCCGCCGACGCTCGCCAGCCCCAGGTCCTGGTAGGTGAGGACTTTCATGGAGAGCTGCACCCTGGCGCGGATCGGGTTGAGGAGGTTGTCGAAGGCCTCCTCCTCGATGGTCAGCTCCGTGATCCGCACGGGGACCACCCGCGCCGGGCCCCACACGAAGAGCGTCAGCGGCGCCTCGGGGGGGAGGACCTCGATCGTCCCCGCCATCGCCAGCGCCTCGTTGAGGATCATGGCCAGCGACTTGGGATAGAGGAGCATCTCCAGCGAGGCGAGCGTGGGGTGCACCCCCATCCCCACCGCCAGCGGGTTGGCCCCCTCCAGCTGGTCGGCCGCGTCGATCTCGATGGAGGCGGTGATCGTCTCCTGGGGCGGCCCCTTCAGCCGCAGCGCCTCGCCCTGCGCCGCGCTGGGGTTGGCCGCGTTCGCCGCGATCCGCCGCGAGAGCGAGTCGGGGTTGTACTGGAAGATGATCACGCTGGCGAGCGGGTTCATCGGGTCGACGCCCACGATGGCGCCCTTCAGCAGCCGGGGAGAGCGGGAGAAGCCGGTCATGTTCGCTCGATTCCGAAGCTCGGGAGTTCAGCGGCCCGGGAGGCGGCGCGCCCACGGGGGTGCGGGAAGAGAGAGGCGGCGGGGGCGGTCACACCGCCTCGCCCGGAGACCCGCTCGCCCGGCTCAGTCTTCCTCGCAGCATTCGTCGCACGGGGTGAAGTAGTCGAACGAGCACGCGATCCCCCTCACGTTGTTCACCATGTCGCGCAGCTCCGCCTCGCCCAGCACCACGTCGGTCACTTCCTTGATGGCGCCCAGGAGCGTCGCGATGACCTGGCTGGCGAGGGGGATGGGAGGGCAGTACGTGGCGATCTTGCACGACGTCCAGCAGTGCAGGAACTTGTCGCCGCGGTGGCCGAGCTCCGTGAGCGCGTAGACGAAGAAGCCGAACATGCACGCCAGCTCCGCCCCGACCAGCACGACGTAGCCCGCCTGGGGGAACCCCATCACCGCGGGGACCGCCGAGATGGGACGGAGCGCCGGGCCGGAAGCCGCCCCCCCGGCCAGCGCGGGCGCGAGGCCCCGCGCCTCGCGCTCCGGGAGCGAGTCGGGGGCGGCCATCCGCAGGGGGCCGCCGGTCCAGGGCCGCTGCTGGGCGGTGTGCACCAGCTCGTGCGCCAGCACGG
>DATACF010000714.1:0-11006 GCA_036259235.1 Longimicrobium sp.
GCCGCGCGCGTCCGGACCGCGCGCGCCGCGTGTAATGTAGCCGTACAGACGATCCGATGAACGACGCCCCCGCCACGGTCTTCGTGGCCGACGACAACCCGATGATCCTCGGCGGACTGGAGCGCGCGCTGAAGGCCAGCGGCTACCAGGTGCGCACCGCCGGCACCGGCGCCGCCGTCCTCCGCCTCCTCGACGAGGCCCCCCGCACCCCCGACCTCCTCCTCCTCGACGTCATGATGCCGGAGATGACCGGCCTCGACGTCCTGCACGCCCTCCGGGGCGACGTGCGGTGGGCCGACGTCCCCGTGGTGCTGATCACCGCCACCAACGACGGCGCCTTGCCCGTTTCGGCGCTCCGCGACGGGGCGGTCGACTTCCTCACCAAGCCCTTCCGGCTCGACGAGCTCCTGGCGCGCGTGGCGGCCCACGTCCGGCGCAACCAGGAGCTCCGCCGCGCCCGCGAGCAGGCCCGGATGCGGCTGGAGGCCATCGACCTGATCCGCGAGCTCAACCGCGTGGTCACCGCCGAGGAGATGTTCCACCTGGTCACCGCCCGCACCGCCGCGGTCCTGGGCGTCGCCCGCTGCTCGGTCCTGGCCGTGCACCGGGGCGAGCCGGTGGCGCGGGTGGCCGCCTCCAGCGAGATCGGTTTCAGCGAGGGCGTCGAGCTCGACCTCGACCTCTACCCCGAGCTTTGCGAGGCGCTGGAGACCGGGCGGCCCGTGCGGGTCGACGACGTCGAGGCCTCGCCCCTCTTCGACGGGGTGCGGGGCGAGTGGATGGTGCGGGGGCTCCCGCGGCCCTTGAGGTCGGTGATCGTCGTCCCGTTCCCGCTCAGCGAGAACGTCACCGGGCTCTTCGTCGAGCGGGCCACCGACGACGAGCCGGCCCTCGGCGCCGAGGCGGCCGAGCTGGCCGACCGGGTGGTGGAGGCGGTGGTGCAGGCGTGCGGGCGGGTGCAGGTCTTCGAGAAGCTGATGGAGCAGCGGCGGCGGCTGCAGGACCTCGCCAACACCGACCAGCTCACCGGCGTCGCCACCCGGCACGCCCTCCAGGAGTACCTGAGCGCCGAGCTGGCCGCCGCCCGCGAGCGGGGGACGCCGCTGAGCGTGGTGATCCTCGACCTCGACCGCTTCAAGGAGATCAACGACACCTTCGGGCACCCGGCGGGCGACACCGTGCTGCGGGCGCTGGGGGCGTGGCTCTCGGCCGAGAGCTCCCTGCGGGTGGCCGACCGGGCGGGGCGCTTCGGGGGCGACGAGTTCGTCGTCGTGCTGCCGGGGACGGGGGCGGCGGGGGCGCTGCGCTTCGCCGAGCGGGCGCGGAGCGAGTTCGCGCAGATCCCGTTCGTCTTCGGGGGGGTGGCGGTGCGGGCGTCGTTGAGCGCGGGGATCGCGTCGTGGCCCGACGCCGGGGCCGAGGGCGCCGAGGAGCTCATCGCCCATGCCGACGCCGCGCTCTACGCCGCCAAGCAGCGAGGCCGCGACCGCGTCTGCACGTCGATGGCGGCGGACTGACGTTTTTTTCGTGAGGTGAAGGTCTGGCGCCCCTTCTCCGGCATCGTCCGGGGGAGGGGCGTTTCGCGTCGGGGATGCTTTTACGGCAACGGCTTACGGCAACTGCGGCGACGTCTCTGGGCATGTCCCCGCTGCGCGGGGCCGGGCTGCGGGCGCCGTAGGAAACGATACTACCGTTTCCAACGGCGCGGAGCCCCTGGCGGACTTATGCGGCAGCCGCGATCTCCTCACGAATCGCGGCCGCTTTCGCATTTCCCTCCGCCAGGGTCTCCGCCCTCCGGGCCCGCATCCCTCATGCAACGGCGCGGAACGTCGATGGCGTTCGACCGGCTCCTCCACCCGCCCGCGGCGCCCCCTCCCCCTCTCCCGGAACGGGTCCCGGAACGGGAGAGGGTGGCGAGCCTAAGCGAGCCGGGTGAGGGCTCCGCGCGGAGCTCCGCCTGGCGCAACCGCCCTCGCGCGCGCAATTTGGCCCGCCGTGCATCCCACGCGAGCGCCGCGCCCGCACGCCCGTCTCCGGGCGCGGAACGTGCGCGGCGCACGGGGCGCGAGAGCGACTTACGAGGCTTCGGAGGAGGGCGCGCGTGCGGCCGTTGATCGTCGTCACCACCACGCAGAAGACGGGGGGCTCGTACGGCCTCCCACAGGCCGTCGTGAACGTGCAGTACCTCACGGCGCTCGAAGGGCCGGGGGCGACGGCGCTGCTGCTGACGCCGGGGCACGACGCGGCGTCCATCGAACAGCTGGTGGGGATGGCGCACGGGCTCCTCCTCACCGGGGGCGAGGACGTCGACCCGGCGCGCTACGGGCAGGCCCCCCACCCCGCCCTCGGCACCGTCAACGCCGCCCGCGACGCCGCCGAGTTCGCCGCGCTGGAGGCGGCGCTGAAGCGGCGGGTCCCCGTCCTCGCCGTCTGCCGCGGGGTGCAGGTGCTGAACGTGGCGCTGGGGGGCACGCTCTTCCAGGACATCCCCTCGCAGCTCGGCGGCGACCTCCTCCACGAGCAGGGCGCCCCCTGGAACCACCGCTGGCACCACGCCGACGTGGCCGCCGGCTCGGGGCTGGAGGCCGTCTTCGGCGCCCGCGAGCTCTTCATCAACTCCTTCCACCACCAGGCCATCGACCGCGTCGCGCCCGCCTTGCGCGCCACCGTCCACGCCGAGGACGGCGTGGTGGAGGGCGTCGAGGGCGCCGACCACCCCTGGCTCTACGGCGTCCAGTGGCACCCCGAGCGCGGCGAGGCCCACCTCCCCCCCGGCGACCCCCGCGACCCCGACCGCCGCCTCTTCTGGGCCTTCGTCCAGGCCGCGCGCGAGTTCGCGCAGGGGACCGGGGCGTACGCGGGGGCGGGGAGCGCGGCGGGGGAGGCGGAGGCGACGACGGTCGGGGCGGGGGAGTAGGGACTGGGGGAGCGTGGGCGACCGGTGGAGGTGCGCGGCGCCGGCATCGTCGGACCTCACCCCTCGGCCCCCTCTCCCAACCCTGGGAGAGGGGCCGGGGGAGGGGGGCCGCGGGGGCGGAGGCATGCGACGAAAGGGCCGCGAAGCGCGAGGAAGCCGGCCCTACCTGCGACGTTGCATGAGGGATGCGGGCCCGAAGGGCGAAGACCCTGGCGGGGGGGAATGCGAAGGCGGCCGTGATTCCGGGAGGGAACCTCGGCCGCCGTGGTGTCCGCCAGGGGCTTCGCGCCGTTGGAAACGGTAGTATCGTTTCCTACGGCGCCCGCAGCCCGGCCCCGCGCAGCGGGGACATGCCCAACACCGTCGTCGCAGTTGCCGTAAGCCGTTGCCGTAAAGGACGGCCCAGCGACGACGCCCGCTCGAACCGAAGAATCAGTTCGGGTAGTTGAAGAGCGACGTCGACAGCGTCCGGCTCGCGCTCCGCCGCACCTGCGGGTCCTCGCGGACGGCGCCCCGCCCGACGGCCTGCCCGACGCCGATGGTGACCTGCAGCTTCCCGGGCCGGAAGTCGGGCGCCGCCGGGAACGCCACGTCGATCCGGTAGGTCTGCCGCGACCCCGGCGGGAACGCCAGCCGCAGCCCCCCGCCGGCCCCGACCCGCACCCCCGAGTTCTCGCCGAACGAGTCGCCCCCCGCCCACGTCGCCCCCGCGTCCACGAACAGCGCCGTCCCCAGGTCGAAGAGGCGCGGATACGGCCACCCCAGGTACGCCCGGTGCTCCAGCGTCCCCACCACCCGCCGCTCCCCGGCGTGCGTGTGTCCGGTGTAGCCCCGCAGCCCCGAGCGGTTCCCCAGCGTCAGCTGGAAGGGCACCGACGGGTACCACCCCCCCGAGCCCCGGAGCGCCGCCACCCAGGTGTGCCCCGACTCGGGCCCCGGGCGCCAGTACCCCCACGCGTCGAGCTGCCCGAAGACGTTGCGCCACTCGCGCCCGTCGGTGTCGGCGCCGTAGTCGCGCTGCGCCTCCACCTCCAGCCGCATCCCCCCCAGCACCCCGCCGGGGAGGTCGCCCGCCGCGGAGAGCCCCACCCGCGCCGCCAGGTCGTCGTCGGTCGAGAAGGTATTGAGCGACCGCCCGATCCCCAGCTCGGCTTCGAACCCCAGCCGCACGTCCTCCACGCCCCGGACGGCGTCGAGCGCCCGGCGGCGGTCGAAGAAGACGTTGCGCTGCCCGGCCAGGAACATCACCCGCACGCTCTCCAGCGTGTCGAGCCCGGGGACGAACTGCGGGGGCGCGGGGATCGCACCCTCGGGGCCGTCGTCGTCGGCGGCCAGGGTGTCCTGCGGATACAGCACCCACTCGCCCGCCATCCCCACCCCGAAGAGGGTCAGCCGCCCCCGCCGCCCCAGCCGGTGGACGACGCCGAAGTCGAAGGCGGTCCGCTCGACGGGGAAGAAGCGCCGGTCGAGCCCGCCGGGCTGGGGGAGGAAGAACTCGAAGTTCCGCGCCTCGTGCTCGAAGCTCTGCCGCGCCGCCCACCGCCCGCCCTCGCCGCGGAAGGGGTAGGTGACGCGCTCCTGGTAGCTGAACCCCACGGGGGTCTTCCCGATCGCCGCCTCGGCGTCGAGGTGCGACCGCAGGAGCTGGGTGGTGGCGACGCCGACGCCGTAGATCCGCTCGCCCTGCGACTCCTTAGACCAGGCGGAGACGCGCTGCCCCCGCCCGAAGAGGTTGTCCTCGCGCAGCTCCACCCCGGTGAGCGCCACCTCGCCCCCGGACTGGAACTGCGGCTCCAGCCGGGTCGACCACTCGTCGCGCGTCTCGACGATGACGTGGTGCGAGCCGTCGCCCTGGGGGACGGCGAAGACGTCGGCGTCGGCGATGAAGGGGGCGGCGCGGAGGATCCGCTCGGAGTCCTCGAGGAGCTCGGGGCGGTAGCAGCTCCCCTCGCGGAAGAGGAGCTCGCGGCGGATGACCCCCTCGCGGGTGCGGACGTGGAGCTGGTTGGCGAGGCGGTACGCCCAGTTGAAGCGGGCGTCGAGCTCGGGGTCGCCGACGACGAAGACGGAGTTGTTGTCGACGAAGATCTGCGAGACCACCCCGTCCGGGCACGGCCCCGGCGCGTCGTCGCCCTGGGCGGCGAGGGCGCGCGGCGCGGCGGCCCCCGCCACGAGGGCGGCGGCGAGCGCGAGGCGGCGGAACGGGGTCGGGGCGCGCAAGCGGCGGTCTTCGCGGGTGGAAACAGGGGCGGGCGCCGGGTCGTACCCGGCCCCCCGCCCCCGGGTGCCCTGGAAGGGCCTTCCACCCGTGCGGGGGAGCAAGCTTCGCGCCGGGACCCCGGAAACGCGAAAGCGGCGGGGCCCCCGCTCCCGGGAGCCCCGCCGCCCGTGTCGCTTCCGCGCGCGCCGGCGCGAACGCTCTCTCAGTCGCCCGCGGCGGCGAGGGGGGGGCTCTCGCGGGGGGCTCGCACCGCCTCGTCGCCCAGGACCTCGCGCATGGCGCGGTGGACCCGCTCCACCTCGCCCAGCGCCCCGGACTCCAGGAAGATCTCGCGGGCCCGCTCCAGGTACGCCTGGGCCTCCTCGGCGCCCCCGTTCTGCCCCCGGAGGAGGGCGTAGTGGACGAGCGTCTCGGCCTCCAGGAAGGGGTACCCCTTGTCGCGGGCGATCTCCAGCGCCTTCTCGAAGAAGGTGAAGCCGTCGTCGTCGCCGCGGGCTCGGGCGATGTTCCCCCGCCCCTGGTACATGCGGGCCAGCGTGTACGGCGAGCTCGCCGCGATGGCGTGCTCCTCGGCCACCCGCCCCCACTCCTCGGCCTGCGTGAGGTGCCCCTCGTGGAGCCACCACTCGGCGTAGTCGGTGGCGATCGGGCTCCGGAGCGCCGAGGGGATGTCGAGCCCCAGCGCGGTGTCGTACATCCGCTGGGCCTCCTCCCACCGCCCCTGCGCCTCCCGGAGGTGGGCGTGGTTGACGTGGCAGATCGCCAGGTCGATGGGGGAGGAGAGCTCGTGCCAGAGGCGGAGCGCCCGCTCGAACCACCCCTCGGCCTCGTCGAGGCGCTGCAGCCGCGTCGAGAGGTTCGCCAGGTTGTTGTAGAGCTGGGCCCGCTGGAGGGAGAGGGCGCCGTTCCCGTCGCCCTCGGCGAGGAGGAGGGCCTCGCGGTAGTGCTCGTCGGCCTTGGGCCAGAGCCCCTGGTACATCCGCACGTTCCCCACGCCGGTCCGCGCCACCACCTCGCCGGCCAGGTCACCGGCGTCGCGGGCCAGCTGGGCGCTCCGCTCGTAGTACGACGCCGCCTCCTGGAGGTCGCCCACCGTCAGCGAGACCCGCGCGATCCGCCGGAGCGCCAGGATCTGCGTGGCCTTCTGGGGAAGGGGGAGCGAGACCTGGAGGGCGGCGCGGTAACATCGGCGCGCGCTGATCAGCCGCCCCGTCTCCTCCTGGTGCTCGCCGAGCGAGACCAGGTGGCGCGCGGTGGCCTCGGGGTCGCCCTGGAAGAAGGCCCGCAGCACCGGGCGGAGGGCGTCGTGGAGGGAGGCGACGTAGCGCCGGAGCGCCTCCTCGGCCTCCTCGACGGCGCGCTCGGCGGCCTCGGGGGTGACGATCCGCTTGTCGACGGTGGCGTAGGCGCTGGAGCTGTCCCACGCCTTCCCCGGGTCGGGGACGGCCGCCTGGACGATGCGGAGGCGGAGCACCTCCAGGTCGTCCAGGTCGGGGATCAGCCCCAGCAGCTCGGCTACGGTGGCTTCGGTACGGCTCACGGCAAGGCGGGGTGGTGAGGGGGAGTCGGCCGGGAATCGGACTCCGAGGGAGGCGTCAGCCCCCGGAAACCAGCATCGACCCGCCGCGCGCGCTCGTGGTGCCGTATTCCGAGAAGTGGTCGGTGATCGTGCTGATCCGCGCGCCGTCGGCCGTCACCCACCCGCCCATGTCGACCCACGCGCCGTTGTTCCACCAGACGACGGTCGGGCTGGAGGCGCCCTCCAGCGTGGTGCCGCGGTAGGGGAAGGAGATGGTGACCGGCCTGGAGAACTTCGAGCCGTGCGGCCCGAACTCGGCCACCACGTGCTCCGAGCCCTTCGGGTCGACGGGGAGGCGGATGGAGAACATCGTCACCTTGCTCACCGCCCCGGCCGGGACGTCCACCGCGAAGCCCTGGAACGCGAGCCGGCCCCCCTCGGGCCCGATCCACTTCTTGGCCCAGGCGATGGTGACCTGCGGCTTCTGGTTGAAGCGCGCCAGGATGTCGAGCGACGCCGCGGAGGTGAGGGTGGCGTCGGCGGTTTCCGTCGCCGCGGGGGCCGAGGGCGCGGCGGCGGTGGGCACCGGGAGGTCGGAGCACCCCCCGGTGAAAGCGACCAGCACGGCGGCGAGCGCCGCCAGGAAGAACGGCCGGACCTTGGGGCTCATCAAGACCTCCGAAGCGGGGAAGGGGAGGACGGCCCGGTGCGACAGAGCACGGGGCATACCAGCAGGCGCCAGCGCGCCATTCTGTCCGCAACTACTTGTAAACTATGCAATTATCCGCGTCCGGACAACGACTTCCGCCGGCGCCGCCCGGAGGGGCGTGCACCAGAAGTGTGCGGAGTGTACGTAAACGGTGCGCCAGGAGCAAGTCCTGAGTCCTGGGTGGGTCCGGACCGAGATCCCCAGCACCTGGCACTCAGGACTTAGGACTTGGCACTCCCCATCAGTGCGCAACCCCCAGCCCGTACTCGGCGATCTTCCGGCGCAGGGTGTTCCGGTGGATCCCCAGCCGCTCGGCGGCGAGCGTGAGGTTGTTCCCCGTCTCGCGGAGCGCCCGGCGGATCATCCGCTTCTCCATCTCCTCCAGCGTCACCAGCGGCATCTCGCCCGGCTCCTCGGCCGCGCGGGGCTGGGCCGGGTGGAGGACGTCGGCCGGGAGGTGCTGCGGGAGGAGGATCTCGCCGTCGGCCATCACCACCGCCCGCTCCATCGTGTTGCGGAGCTGCCGGACGTTCCCCGGCCAGGGGTAGCGGTGGAGGGCGTTGAAGAGCTCCTCGGCCACGGCCCGGATGGGCCGGCCGTGCTCGCGGGCGTACTGGGCGACGAAGTGGGAGGCCAGCAAGTCGAGGTCCGCGCCCCGGTCACGGAGCGGCGGAAGCGTCAATGTGACCACGGCGAGGCGATAGAAGAGGTCCTCGCGGAAGCGCCCCTCCTGCACCGCCTGGGCGAGGTCGCGGTTGGTGGCGGCCACGATCCGGACGTCGATGGAGACCGGGCTCCCGCCGCCCACCCGCTCGATCTCGCGCTCCTGGATGGCGCGGAGGATCTTGGACTGGAGCGCCAGGCTCATGTCCCCGATCTCGTCGAGGAAGAGGGTGCCGCCGGTGGCCCGCTCGAAGCGGCCGATCCGCCGCCCGATGGCCCCGGTGAAGGCCCCCTTCTCGTGCCCGAAGAGCTCGCTCTCCAGGAGGTTCTCGGGGATCGCCGCGCAGTTGATGGGGACGAAGGGGCCGCGGGCGCGCCGCGAGCGCGAGTGGAGGACGCGGGCCACCATCTCCTTCCCCGTCCCGCTCTCGCCCAGGACCAGGACGGTGGCGTCGCTGCTGGACGCCCGCGCCATGCTCTTGAAGACGGCCATCATCCCCGTGCTCGAGCCCACGATGGTGGACTCGTCGGGGGCCGGCGGGGGGAGGGGGCGGAGGCGCTTGACCTCCTCGATCCCCAGGAGGATCTCGCGGACGCGGCCGCGGGGGATCGGCTTCGGGAGGACGTCGTGGGCGCCGTGGCCGATCGCCTCCATGGCCAGGTCCATGGAGGGGCGGGTGGTCAGGAGGACCACCGGGGCCGCGCCGCCGTCCTGGTGGAGGCGCCCCAGGAGCTCCATCCCCGCCCCCGAGAAGTCGGCGTCGAGGAGGATCAGGTCCCAGGCCCCCGACGCGATCAGCCTCAAGCCCTCGGTGAGCGAGACTGCGGCGTGCAGCTCGGCGCCGTCGAGCTCCGGTTCGAGCGTTCGAACGACACTGCGGTCCGCATCGAGAAGAAGAACCTTCAAGGGCGTTCCGGGGTGGGGCGTCGGGTGTTGAAAACCGGGGAATATACTCCGCGCGCCACGTTTTGCGCAAACACACGGAGCGCGACGGTAAAGGGCATGTGACGAAGCGCGCCGGGGAGGGGTGAGCCGTGCCGGAAGCCGCGCCGGGCGGGGCGCTTCCAACTTTTGCCCCACGCGCGCCGGGGGCGATGCAAAGTGCTCACCCGGCCCCATGGGGACCTTCGGGGGAGCGCCCATTTTTTGTGCACCGAAGGGGCCGAAAGGTTGGGAAGGGCCCCCCTACGCGCGGCGGACCGGGGAGAGTCTCCCCGGCCCGCCGGCCGTTTCCTTCCGTTCCGGAGCGGCCCCGCGAGGGGGCCGTCCGGTCCGCGTGGGGCGTTAGCGGATGTTGTTGATCGCCTTGTAGACGTTGATCCGGCCCCGCCCGAAGGAGGTGTCGAGCCCGGACTGGCCCAGGTCGTCGACGGTGCCCTCGATGCGCGAGCGGATGTTGGCCGCGCCGCGGAGCCCCTGCGCGTACAGGAGCGCGGCGAGGCCGGCCGCCTGCGGGGAGGCCTGCGAGGTCCCGGCGACGAAGGCGTAGCCGCCGTCGTTGTAGGTGCTCAGGATGTAGCTGTAGCCGCTGCTGTTCTCGGAGTCGCCGCCCGGCGCGGCGATGTCGAGGCCGCTGCCGCCGTTGGAGAACGACGACTTGGTGTCGCCCCAGTCGGTGGAGCCGACGGCGACGCACTCGGGGAAGGCGGCCGGGTACGAGAGGGTCCGCTTGGAGCCGTCGTTCCCCGAGGCGCAGAAGGGGAGGACGTCCTTGCTGAGGGCGTACTGCAGCGCCGACTGCTCGGAGGCGGAGCCGAAGCGGCCGCCCAGCGAGAGGTTGATGACGTTGGCGCCGTTGTCGGCGGCGTAGCGGATGCCGCTGACGATGGCCGAGGTGGGGCAGCCGGCGGGGCCGCAGACCTTGACCGGGAGGATCTTGACGTTGGCGCCGTAGGCCACGCCGGTGACGCCGAGCCCGTTGTTGCCGTGGGCGGCGGCGATGCCGGCGACGTGCGTGCCGTGCCCGTCGTCGTCGTTCGGGTTGTTGTCGTTGTTGACGAAGTCGTAGCCGGCGAGGACCTTCCCCGAGAGGTCGGGATGGGTCGAGAGGACGCCGGTGTCGATGATGCTGACGACGGCCGAGCCGGTGAAGGCGCCGAGCTGGTTGTGGGCCTCGATCCAGTCGATGTCGGCGTCGGTCCTGGTGGTGTTGGCCTGGAGGAGCCCGGTGCTGTTGTTGATGGTGCCGTCGTTGTGGTGGTCCCACTTGTACCCGAAGTACAGGTCGGTGGGGACGACGCAGTCGCCGGTGCCGCAGGCGATGGCCGGGCGGCGGATGTAGTCGGGCTCGGCGTACTCGACGTTCGGGTTGTTGCGCAGCGCCGCGACGACCGCCAGCTCGCGGCCCGAGGGGACGCGGAGGAGGTGGACGAGCGGGAGGAGCTGCTTCTCGATCTTGCCGCCGTTGGCGTGCGCGACGGAGACCGCGTTCACGTCCTTGCGGAACTTGACGATGACCTGTCCGGGGACGTACTCGGTAGACTTCAGCCCGTCGACGGCGACCGCGTCGGAGGTGCCGGCGGTGGGGGCGAGGGGTTCCGAAGCGTTGTCCTGGCACGCGGCGAGCACCAGCGCTCCAGCGGCCACAGCGGCGAATCTCTTCATCGAGCAACTCCTGGGGGGATCTGCGGATTCCTACCGGTGAACGGCGCCCCTTTTAAGCAGGGGCCGGACCAAAACGGGCGGAATCGGTAAGTGCTTGCCAGCGGGAAGGTTATCCGCATTTCGCCCCGGTGTTCACCCCGTCCACAGCGGCGCGACCTGCAGCGATGGGCTGCCCCCGTGCACCAGAGTGGTGCACCGCCTCCTCGCGCTCCGCCGGGGGTGGCGCACCGGATTGCGACGGTGCGCGGTAGCAGATGGAGGGGGATCGGGGAGCAGGTGTTTGGGGTGGGTCGAGGGGTGGGGGGTGTGCGGCGCCGGCATCGTCGGCCCTCACCCCCCGGCCTCCTCTCCCATTCTTTGGGCCAGGGATTG
>DATACF010000715.1:0-7032 GCA_036259235.1 Longimicrobium sp.
CCCCCCCCCCCCCCCCCCGCTCCGGCGAGACCGGTCAGACGAGGACGGTGTCCTGCTGGAGGGTCATCGGGTTGGTGGGGTTCGCGCACTCGGGGGTGCACGAGGTCCAGCCGTCGGCTTGCGCGGGCTCGCCCACGTGGAACGAGGTGACGGCGAGCGCTTCGAGGTTCAGCTTCATGGCGAGACTCCCGGTCTTGGGGGTGGACGACGGGGCGCGGGCGCGCCCCCGGCTCACGCGATCGAGGTGTCCTGCTGGAGCGTGAACGGGTTGTTGTTGCAATCCGGGAAGCACGAGCTCCAGCGCTCGGTGTCGGGCGTGGCCACGCCGGTGTCGAACGAGGTGACGGCGAGCGCTTCGAGGTTCAGCTTCTTCATGGAGATTCCGGGGTCCGGAGTGGGGGAGGAGGGCGGAGCGCGGACGCCGGGGCGGCCGCCGCGTCCAGGGAGCTCAGATCGTGCCGGTGTCCTGCCTCAGGATGGTCATCGGGTTCGTCATGGCGCACTCGGGGGTGCACGAGGTGATGACGTCCCCTTCCGAGGGCGCGCCGATGTCGAACGAGGTGACGGCGAGCGCTTCGAGGTTGAGCTTCATGGGAGACTCCACGGGTCGCTGGAGGACGACGGCGGGAGCGGCGCGCCCCCGCCGTCGCCGGGGACGATCACATCAGGATGGTGTCCTGCTGCGGCAGGGTGGTGATCGGGTTGTTGCACTCGGGGACGCACGAGGTGTAGCGGTCGGTGTCGGCCGAGGTGGTGCCGGTGTCGAACGAGCTGACCGCGAGCGTCTCGAGCTTGAGCTTCAGCATGGGAAGGGCTCCAGGCCTGGGATGGGAAGACGCGCCGGAGGTGGCGCGGGAGAAGCGGAAGGCGGAATGCGCTTCCGCGACGAGCCGGAGGGTCCAAAGCAGCGACCCAATATAGAGATACAAATGAAGTTTGACAATCGTGGCCTGAAAAGATAGAAGTTTGTCCAACGGCGGGCGGCGCGCGGCCCACCCCCGTCACCCCTCGGCGCCCTCCTTCCGGCGGCGCGCGCCCCTGCGCCACCCGAAGCGCGCCAGCGACACCCGGCCGCGCGCATCGAAGGCGACGCCCTCGGCCTCCAGGAGGAAGCGCTGGCGGAGCCCGGCGCCGGGCCCCTCGGCGCGGGGGCTGATCTCGCCGCGGGCGTTGATGACCCGGTGCCAGGGAACCGTGGTCGAATCCGGGAGCGCGTGCATGGCGTACCCCACCTGCCGCGCGTGCCCGGGGAGCCCCGCCGCTTCGGCCACCTCGCCGTAGGTGGCCACCCGCCCGGCGGGGATGCGCCGGACGACGGCGTAGATCCGCGCGTAATTCCCTTCCCCGCCGCTCATCGCGCCGCTCCGGGGGCGGGGAAGACGATCCGCGCGCCGGGCGGGAGGGTGGGGGCGAAGACGCGGAGGAGGGTGTCGGCGCGGGCGGCGGCGCGGGGGCCGCGGGCGTAGAAGGCCACCTCGCGCTCGGCCGGCGTCACCAGGCGGGTGTCGAAGCGGAGGACGCCCACCCGCCTCCACCCCGGGGGGAGCTCCGGGAACCAGGCGTCGTAGACCATGGCGAGTTCGGCGCCGCGCGCCGCCGCCATCCGCTCCATCCACGCGGGGCCGCGGCCGGCGAAGCGCGCCCGGAGCGCCTCGGCCGAGCCCAGCCCCCAGAGGTCGAGGACGTAGGCGTCGTTGCGGAACGCCACCCGTCCCAGGTCGTTGACCGCCACGGGGGCGCGCCAGTAGTCGGTGGCGAAGCGGTGCATCTGCCCGTGCTGGACGTGGATGTTGTTCGCCGCGCGGGGGGTGGCGAGGGTGCTGTAGAGGGAGCGGGGGGAGAGGACGAGGAGGAGCGCGGCGGCCGCCCCCGTCACCCGCGCCCGCCCGGCGCCCGCGGCCGCCGCGGCGAGGGGGGCGCGGTAGAGGTGGAGGAGGGCGAGGACGGCGACGGTCCAGGCGTACGCCTCGTAGCGCCCCATCCACCCGAAGCGCCCCAGGACCAGGTGGAGCGCCACGCACCCGCCGGCGTACGCCGCGAAGAGGCGCTCCGCGCGCGGGCGGCGGCGCCCCAGCGCGGCGGCGGCCAGGAGGAGGGCGAAGAGCGCGAGCGTCCGCCCGGGGATGGAGTTGAAGTTCTCGAGGACGGCGTGGCGGGCGAGCGTCCCCAGCCCCGGGCGGTAGGTGAGCGCGCCTCCCTTCACCAGCACCGACGCGGGGAGGGGCGGAAGGCCGTGCGCCAGGAGCCACGCGGTGAAGCCCCCCATCGCCGCCGCGACGGCGAGCGCGGCGGCGGCGGCCCGGGCGAGGTGCCTCCGGAGCGCCAGGTAGAGGAGCGCCGGGACGGCCACGGCCAGCCCCTCGTAGCGCACCAGCGGGGAGAGGACGACGGCCCCCAGGAGCCACCCCGGCGCCCGCCCGGTGCGCCCCTCCTCGATCAGCCCCCACGTCACGAGCGCGGCCAGGAAGAGCTGGAGCGGATGCTCCATCCCGCTGAAGAGGAGGAAGAAGGGCCCGGACGCCATCAGCGCCCCCGCCCCCGCCCACCCCGCCGCCCATCCCCGTTCCCCGTCGGGGAGCCCCTCGAACGCCCCCCACGCCACGCGCCGGATCACGAGCACGGCGCCGGCCAGCGACGCGAGCGCGTACGCGAGCGGCACCCACCCGGCCAGGGCCGTCCGCGCCAGCGGCGCCAGGAGGAAGGGCCAGAGGATGCTGGACGCCGGGGCGGAAAGCTCCCCGGTGTTGACCCCGTACCCCCCGCGCGCCAGCTCCTCGGCCACGGCGAGGTGGATGTACGGGTCGTCGAGCGTGTAGACCAGCCGCCCCCCGTTCAGCGCCAGGATGGCGACGAGCTCCGCCACGGCGCCGATCAGGAGGAGCCCGAGCGGAATCCACAGCTCCGCCGCCCAGCGGCGGGGCGCCGCGGAAGCCGAAGCGGCCGAAGAGGAAGGCGACGGCGCGGCGGAGGTGGAGAGCAAGGGCATGTGAGGGAGGGAGACCGGTCGAAACGGACCGAAGTTGGGCCGTCGAGCGAAGTTGCGTGAGGGATGCGGGCCCGGAGGGCGGAGACCCTGGCGGGGGGGAATGCGAAGGGAACCGCGATCCGCATCGGGGCGACGGCGCGCCGGGGAGTCCGCCAGGGGCTCCGCGCCGTTGGAAACGGTAGTATCGTTTCCTACGGCGCCCGCAGCCCGGCCCGGAGCGCAGCGGAGGGACACGCCCGGATCCGCCGTTGCAGTTCGCAGTTCCGAGTGCCCAGCGCCCAGGACGGCAGCCGGACAACGCGCGAAGACTACAGCCCGACCTCGGCGGAGACGAGGTCCTCGAAGGTCTCCCGGCGCCGCACCAGCGTCGCCGTCGCCCCGTCGACGAGCACCTCGGCGGGGCGCGGCCGCTGGTTGTACTGCGAGCTCATCGAGAACCCGTACGCCCCCACGGTGTGGATGGCGAGGAGCTCCCCGGGCTTCGGCAGCTCCATGTCGCGGTCCAGCGCCAGGAAGTCCCCCGTCTCGCAGATGGGCCCGACGATGTCCACCGTCCCCCGCGGCCGCTCGTGCGACTCGACGGGCTCCACGGCGTGCCAGCCGGAGTAGTGAGAAGGCCGGATCAGGTCGTTCATCCCCGCGTCGGTGATGACGAAGCGCTTCCCCCCGCCCTCCTTGACGTAGATCACCCGCGTCAGCAGCACCCCCGCCTCGCCCACCAGGAACCGTCCCGGCTCGACGACGAGCTTGAGCCCCGTCTCGGCGATCTGCGGGAGGAGGGCCTCGGCGAACGCGCCCGCCGAGATCCGCTCCTCGTCGGCGTACGCGATCCCCAGCCCGCCGCCGATGTCGAGGAACTCCAGCTCCACCTCCTCGCGCTTGAGCTCGTGCGCCAGGTCGAGGACGGCCGCGAGCGCCCGCCCGAAGGGCTCGACGTCGAGGATCTGCGACCCGATGTGGACGTCGATCCCCCGGACGCGGATCCCCGGGAGCTTGGCGGCGATGCAGTAGAGGTCGCGCGCGCGCTCGGCGGCGATCCCGAACTTGGTGGCGGCGTGCCCGGTGCGGGTGTAGGCGTGCGGCGTCGGCGACTCGATGTCGGGGTTGACGCGGATGGCGATCGGCGCCCGCTTCCCCATGGCGCACGCCAGGTCGGAGAGGGCGCAGAGCTCGCCGTGGCTCTCGACGTTGAAGGCGTAGATGTCCTCGTTGAGCCCCAGCGCCAGCTCGTTGATCGTCTTCCCCACCCCGCTGAAGACGATCCGCTGCCCGGGGATCCCGGCCATGCGCGCCCGGCGCAGCTCGCCGCCGGAGACGACGTCGGCGCCGGCGCCCATCTCGGCCAGCGTCCGCAGGAGCCCCAGGTTGGGGTTGGCCTTGACGGAGTAGGCGATCAGGTGCGGCACCGGCGAGAGCGCCTCGTCGAGCTCGTGGTAGCGGGCGCGGACGGCGCCGCGGCTGTAGACGTAGAGGGGGGTGGCCCAGCGCGCCACCAGGTCGGGGAGCGGGACGTCCTCGCAGTGGAGGACGCCGTCCCTGCGCGGGAACGGCGACGTCACCGGCGCCCTCCGGGGCGGCGGGCGGCGGCGGTGCGTGCGGCGTGGGGTGCGCGGCTCGTCGTCACGTGCGGCTGCGGTCCTGTGAGGGGTCGCGGTTCGGGGCCGATGGGTTGTGCCCGGCAAGATAACGCCGCCCGCGCGAATCGTACCAGACGCGGACGGCGGCGGTCGTGTTTCTCATGTCCCGCGGGCGGTCGAAACCGCGGCGGCGACGGCGCGAAGTCCGCCTGCGCGGACTCCCTCGAAACGATCGGGGCACTTCGAGGGAGATCGTCCTTCGCGGACTGCCCGGCGGCCGTCTTCGCGCGGGTGAGCTTTGGCCGATCGCCTACCCTTCGCTCGACGGCGCCTTGCCCAGCTCGTCGAGGCGGACGCGCGATTCCTGGCCGGCGGCCATGTCGCGCACCACCGCTTCGCCGGCGGCGAGCTCGTCGGGGCCGAGGACGACGACGCGGCGGGCGCCGAGGGCGGCGGCGTTCTTGAACTGCTTGCCGACGCCCTGGGGGCGGAAGGCGTACTCGACCGCGTGGCCGGCGTCGCGGAGGCGGTGGGCGAGCCCCAGGAGGGCGTCGCGCTGCTCGGGGCCGACGGCCACCAGGTAGTAGTCGAGCGTCCGCGCGGTGGACGGGAGGAGCCCGCGGTCGGAGAGGAGCTCGCGGAGGACGACGTCGCCCATCCCGAAGCCGAGGGCGGGGAGGTCGACCCCGGCCAGGTTCTTCAGGAGGTTGTCGTACCGCCCGCCGCCGCAGATGGCGCGCAGCTCGCCGCGCGCGTCGAAGAGCTCGAAGACGATCCCCGTGTAGTACGCCAGCCCGCGCACGATCGACAGGTCGAAGCGGACGTACTCCCCCAGCCCCATCGCCCGGAGCGCGCCGAAGTAGGCGGCCATCCGCTCGATCTCGGGCGCCACGCCCTCCGTCTGGCCGTACGCCTCGCGGACGGCGTCGAAGTCGCGGTGGCGGAAGATGGCGAGGACGTCCGCCGTCACCGCCTCGCTCAGCCCCGCCTCGTCGCGGAGGCGCTTGCCGATGGCCTCGGGGGTCTCGCGCTCGAGCTTGTCGACGATGTTGTAGACGAGGATCAGCTGCTCCTCGGGCACCCCGGCGTGCACCAGGAGGGCGCGGAGGAGGCGCCGGTCGGAGACGCGGGCGACGAAGTCCTCGTGGGTGAGGCCGAAGGCGCGGAGGATGTCGATGGCGGCGGCCATCAGCTCGGCGTCGGCGGCGACGTCGTCCTCGCCGATGATGTCGAGGTTGAGCTGGAAGTGCTCGCGGAGGCGCCCGCGCTGCGCCCGCTCGTAGCGGAAGAGCTGCGGGATGGCGAACCACTTGATCGGCTTCCGCAGCGCCCCGGCGCGCGCGCCGGCCATCCGCGCCAGCGTGGGCGTCATCTCGGGGCGCATGGCCACCGCGCGGCCGCCCTTGTCCTCGAAGTTGTAGAGCTGCTGCACGATCTCGGGCCCCGACTTCTCGGCGTAGAGCTCGAGCGGCTCCAGCGGCGGCCCATCGTACTCCTCGAAGCCGTAGCGGCGCGCCACCGCCCGCCACGTCCCCATGATGTGCGCCCGGATGGCGAAGTCGTCGGGGTAGAAGTCGCGGAACCCCGGCAGCGTCTGGAAGTTGTTGGTCGTCATGGCGGCGAATCTACCTCGGGAGTCCGAGAGTGCGAAAGTGCGTGAGTGCGTGAGTGCGAAGGGAGTCGTTCCGCATTGCCCGGCGGGCGGCTACCTTGGAGCGAGCCCCCGGCCTCGTCTGAGCCAACGCACTTCCGAACTCTCGCACTCACGCACTCCAGAAGATGTTCATCGGCCACGCCGCCGCCGCCCTCGCCGCCAAGCGGGCGGCGCCCCGCGCCTCGCTCGGCGTCCTGCTGGGCGCGGCGACCTTCATCGACCTCCTCTGGCCCGTCTTCCTCCTCCTGGGGTGGGAGACGGTGCGGATCGCGCCGGGGATCACGGCGTTCACCCCGCTCGACTTCACCTCGTATCCCATCTCGCACAGCCTGATCGCCGTGCTCTGGTGGTCGCTCCTCGCCGGGGGCGTCTACTTCGCGGCGACGAGGCAGCGCAACGAGGCCATCACCGTCGGGCTGCTGGTGCTGAGCCACTGGGTGCTGGACGCCATCGCCCACCGCCCCGACCTGCCGATCCTCCCCACCCACGGGCCCAAGGTCGGGCTCGGCCTCTGGCACTCCGTCCCGGCGACGCTCGTGGTGGAGACGCTGTTCTTCGCCGCCTGCGTCGCCGTCTACCTGGGGACGACGCGGGCGCGCGACGCGGCGGGGCGCTGGGGGTTCTGGGCGCTGATCGCGTTCTTCCTCCTGGTCTACTTCGCCAACGCCTTCGGCCCGCCGCCGCCGGACACGCGCTCGCTGGCGTGGGTCGCCATGGCGGCGTGGATCCTCCCCCTCTGGGCGTGGTGGGCCGACCGCCACCGCGAGCCCACGCCGCAGGTCCCGGAGACGGCCTTCGGCGCCCGGCCGGGCGCC
>DATACF010000716.1:0-1967 GCA_036259235.1 Longimicrobium sp.
GTTCAACCTCGACGAGTACTACCCGATGGACCCGGAGAGCATCCACAGCTACCACCGGTACATGCGGGAGAACCTCTTCGACCACATCAACATCGCCCCCGGAAACGCGCACCTCCCCCCCGGCGCCCTCCCCCGCGAGGAGGTCGAGGCGGCGTGCGCGGCCTACGAGCAGGCCATCCGCGACCACGGGGGGATCGACTTCCAGATCCTCGGCATCGGGAAGACGGGCCACATCGGCTTCAACGAGCCGGGCTCGGGCGTCGAGAGCCGCACCCGCCTGATCGCCCTCGACACGGTGACCCGCCGCGACGCCGCGGCCGACTTCTTCGGCGAGGACAACGTCCCCACCGAGGCCATCACCATGGGCGTCGCCACCATCCTGGACGCCAAGGAGATCGCCCTCGTCGCCACCGGCGAGCACAAGGCGGCCATCGTCCGCCGCTCGGTGGAGGGCGAGCCCGACCCGGACGTGGCGGCCACCTACCTCCAGAACCACCCCAACGCCACCTTCTACCTCGACCCGGCGGCCGCGGCCGAGCTCACCCGGATCAAGACCCCCTGGGTGGTCGGCGAGGTGCGGTGGGAGCGGAAGCTGGAGATCGAGGCGGTGATCTGGCTCTCGCAGACGGTCGGCAAGTCGATCCTCAAGCTCGACGCCGAGGACTACCGCGAGCACCACCTCTCCTCGCTCCTGGCGCGCTACGGGAGCGCGGGGCCGCTGAACGGCGAGGTCTTCAACGCGCTGATCTCGAAGGTGCGGGGGAAGAGCAAGCTCCCCAGCGGGAAGCGGATCATCGTCTTCTCTCCCCACCCGGACGACGACGTGATCTCGATGGGGGGGATCCTCAACAAGCTCCACCAGAACGGGAACGAGATCACCGTCGCCTACCAGACGTCGGGGAACATCGCCGTCTTCGACCACGAAGTCCGGCGCTACCTCGATTTCTTGCGCCGCTTCGACCGCGACTTCCACCTGGGCGACGGGCGGGTCGACGCGCTCACGGGGACGATCGAGAACTTCCTCGACACCAAGCACCCCGGCCAGGTCGACATCCCCGAGGTGCAGACAATCAAGCGCCGCATCCGCGAGGCGGAGGCCGTGTCGGGGATCGAGACCTTCGGGATGCGGCGCGAGCAGGCGTGCTTCCTCAACCTCCCCTTCTACCAGACGGGGAAGGTGCGGAAGGACCCGATCGGCCCCGAGGACGTGGCAATCACGCTGAAGCTCCTGGAGGAGGTGCGCCCGGAGCTGGTCTTCGTGGCGGGCGACCTCTCGGACCCGCACGGGACCCACCGGATGTGCCTCCAGGCGGTGGAGCGGGCGCTCCTGGAGTACAGCGGCGAGGCGCCGGAGATGTGGTACTACCGCGGCGCCTGGCAGGAGTGGAGCGTCTCGGAGGCCGACGTCCTGGTCCCGCTGTCGGAGGAGGAGCTGAGCGTGAAGATCCTGGCGATCTTCAAGCACCAGAGCCAGAAGGACCGCGCCCCCTTCCCCGGCCAGGACGAGCGCGAGTTCTGGCAGCGCGTCGAGGAGCGGAACACGGCGACGGCGCGGATCGTCGACCGGCTGGGGCTCCCGGAGTACTTCGCCATGGAGGCGTACGTGGTGCGCCGCAACGGGAAGCCGCTGGAGGCCGAGACGGTCTCCACGAGCAGCCTGGGCTCCGAGTCGCGCTTCCGCCGCGCCACGGACCTCCCCGGCCACGTCCCGGCGCCGCGGGCGGGGGGGAACGTGGTCGGCGAGCTGAGCGGGCGGACGGCGTGACGGGCGCGACGCTCTTCGGCGGCGTCGACGGCGGCGGGACGCGCACCACGCTCGTCCTGGCCGACGACGGCGGGCGCGAGGTGGCGCGGCGCGTGGGCCCCGCCGGGCTGGTGGACCCGCGCCGCCCCGAGGCCACGGCGGGGATGCTGGCCGACCTGGCGCGCGAGGCGCTGGCCGGAGCGGGGGTGGAGGCGCCGCTGGC
>DATACF010000717.1:0-2818 GCA_036259235.1 Longimicrobium sp.
AGCACGTTCTGGGTGGCGCTCCCCGCCGCGGGCGCGGCGGACGGCGACGGCGCGGACGGGGCGGCGGAGGCGCGGGCGGCGGCGGCCGGCGAGGTGGTGGCGGTCGTCGACGACGACCCCGACGTGCGGGCGTTCGCGGCCGAGGTGCTCCGCCTCTCGGGGTACCGCCCCGTGCAGGACGATGGGGGCCCCGGGGTGGGGGCGCGGCTGGCGGCGGCGCGCCCCGGGGTCGTCCTCCTCGACCTCAACCTGGAGGGGCGCGACGGGACGGAGGCGCTCCGCGAGCTCCGCGCCGAGCCCGCCCTGGCCGGGGTCCCCGTGGCGGCCTTCACCGGATCGGCGCTCCCGCGCGACCGGGAGCGGACGCGGGCGGCGGGGTTCGACGACCTCCTGATGAAGCCGGTGGAGCCCGACGCGCTGGTGGAGCGCGTCGCCGCCCTCCTCGCCCGCGCGGCGTCTCCGTCGCCCGATCCGTCTCCGCCCGGGCCGCCTTCGCCGCCGCCGTCGTCCGAAGGGGCCGAAGGGGCCGAAGGGGCCGAAGGGGACGCGGCGGAGGAGGACGACGACTACCTGGCGCCGCTCCGGGCGCGCTTCCGCGCGGGGCTCCCCGACCGGGTGCGGGCGATGGAGGAGGCGCTGGAGGCCGTCGACGGGGAGGCGCTGGTCCGCGAGGCGCACAAGCTCAAGGGCGCCGCCGCCGGGTACGGCTACGACGAGCTGGCCCACCTGGCCGCCGCCGCCGAGGGCGCGCTCCGCGACGGGGCGCCGCCCACCCACCCCTCCGTCGGCGAGATGATGCGGGGCGCGCGGGAGCTGCACGCCGCGGAGGGGTGAGGCGCGCGGGGTGTCAGAAGGGCCGGCGCTCCCCCGTTCTCGGGAGAGAGGGCGGAGGCGCGGCGGTGTTCCCGTTTGGGCCGCGCGGTTCCCTGGGGGGAACGGCGCGGGGCGGGGAGGCGGGTGCCAGATCCTCCCCAAGTGCTTGCGTGGAAACGCGTTGTCCGCTGTCCGGGCCGGTGGGACGGTCCTTGCCTGTAGGCGACCGGCCCGATCCCTTGCGCAGTCTTTCCATCCGATGTCCCCCAAGACGCTCGCACTCGCCGACGACGATGAGATGCTCTCCGAGCTCCTGGCCTCGTTCCTGGAGCTGGAGGGGTACGACGTCGTGCGCTTCCCCTCCGGCGACGCGCTGTTGAGCTGGGCCTCGACCAGCGCCGGGCCGGTGGACGCCTTCCTCCTCGACATCGACATGCCGGGGCGCGACGGCTTCCAGAGCTGCCTGGCGCTCCGCGACATCCCCATCTACTCGGCCACCCCCACCGTCTTCGTCTCCTCCATGCCCGCGGAGGAGGTCCGCGAGCGCGTGGCCGCCTCGGGCGCCAGCGGGATGATCGCCAAGGACGCCGAGATGCTCCCCCGCATCACCACCTGGCTCGCCCAGACCCTCGGCTGACCGCGCGTTCGGACGGCGACGGAAAACAAGCCCTCTCCGCTCTCCGGGGAGGGCTTCTTCGTCCGGGCAGCCACGACAACGGGTCTCATACCAGGTCCGTCTGGTGAGTGGTTGATCGCGAGACATCCCGGCCTGTCATTCCGAACGAGGAACGAGTGAGGAATCTACTCGCCTCGCCAGGGAACTGGTTTCCGAGCACGGATCTCTCCGAATCACCTTCTGATGATCGGGATCTGGTCTCATACCAGATCCCGCATCGGAGTGTGCGATCGGTCTCGCCCACGATCGGGGTCTCGTGCTCGCCCAGGCCCTCCCAACTGCGTGATCGGGGGGATGCGGAGCAGGGGCCGGCTTCCGCGCCGACCCTCCTGATCACGTGGTTTGCGATCCTTGAAGGCGCGGACGTGGCGGGCGGACGCGGATCGACGGAAGGAAGGACCGAAGGGGCCTCTTCGAAAAAATTTCGCTACTCATCTCCGCCCATGGCTCCACGGTGGAAGGCGGGCGTTCCTCTCCCGGATGCGGCTGCCTCTTAAGCGCCTGCTCTGCGCATTCCGTCCAGGGAACGGTATCACGCAGAGAAGCAGAGACGGCAGAGAGCCCCTCGCAGTTCCTCTGCTGTCTCTGCTTCTCTGCGTGAGCCATTTTCTTCGTCCGTCGATCGCGAAAACGCCCGCCTCCCGGGGGAGATTCGACAAACGTTCGGACGGCGCCGCGCGATGGCGCGGTCGGGGCGCGGCTCGCGGAAGCGGGGAGCCGTGCGTATCTTTGCGCACAGTTTCCGGAAGGCGAAGCCCCGACGCCGCGAGCCGCGTTGACCGACCCCGCACCCATCCGCGCCCCCTGGCTGGCGCCCGCCGCCCTCGGCGTGGCGCTCCTGTCGCTGGCGCTCAACGGCGTGCTCCTCTGGCAGCTCCGTGCGCCGGAGCGCGCCCTGGGCCCGGCGGCCGCGCGCGTGCTCCGGCGGCTGGCGGAAAAGGACGCGCGGATCCAGTACCAGATCCGCGTCCCGGCGGGGACGCCGCTCCACTTCGACGTCCCCGTCGACGAGCGGTACACGGTGAAGCTGCGCGCCACGCTCCCCATCGACACCCGCGTCCAGGTGCCGATCCGCTCGCCGTTCGGGAACAGCAACGTGACGGTGCCGATCAAGACCACGCTCCCGATCCGCACCGACGTCCCCGTGCACATCCAGGACACCTTCCGCCTCCGCACCGCCACCCGCACCGAGTACGTGGTCCCGCTCGAGGTCCGCATCCGCGACCTCCCCCTGGACGAAATCGAGAGCGCCCTGGCCCCATGACCCACACCGCAAGCACGCTCCTCTCCGCCGCCCTCCTCGCGCTGGCCGCCTGCGGCGGGGGCGGG
>DATACF010000718.1:0-4575 GCA_036259235.1 Longimicrobium sp.
CCCCCGCTCCGGCGCCCGCGCAGAGCGAGATGGCGCAGATCCAGCAGCGCCTGGCCGCGCTCCAGCAGCAGGCGCTCCAGGACCCGGCGCTGAAGGCGCAGGCCGAGGGGCTCGAGACGGCGCTCGCCGCCGCGCTGGCGCAGGTCGATCCGGCCGCCACCGCGAAGCTGGCCCGCGCCGAGGCGCTGAAGGCCGAGGTCGAAGCCGCCCGCGCGGCCAGCGACAACGCCAAGCTCAACCAGCTCGCCGCCGAGGCGACGGACCTGCAGACCTACTTCCAGCAGATCCGCCCCCGCGCCATGGCGCTCCCCGAGATCCAGACGCAGCGCCAGGCCTACGTCACGGCGCTCTTCGCCAAGATGAACGAGATCGACCCCCAGGCGCAGGCGCTCGTCGACCGCATGGAGCAGCTCCGCTCCGGCGCGCCTTTCTTGCGTCTCCCCCCTCGCACCTCCGCACTCACGCAATCACGCACTCACGCACTCAGGCACCTGGCGCACCCCCATGAAGATCGGGATCATCGGCGCGGGAAACATCGGCGCCACGGCGGCGCGCCTCTTCGCGGGCGCCGGGCACGAGGTGGCGCTCAGCAACTCGCGCGGGCCGGGGTCGCTCGCGGCCCTGGTGGAGGACATCGGCCCCGGCGCGCGGGCGCTCGCCGTCGACGACGCGGCGGCGTGGGGCGAGGTCGTCCTCCTCGCCGTCCCCTGGCGGAGCCCCGAGGCGCTCCCCTCGCCGGACGCGGTCGCGGGAAAGGTGGTGGTCGACGCCATGAACCCGTACGGCGACGGCGGCGGGGTGATCGACCTCGGCGACTCGACGTCGAGCGAGGAGACGGCGAAGCGCCTGCCGGGCGCGCGGCTGGTGAAGGCGCTCAACACCATCTGGGCGCAGCACCTGGCGAAGAACGGGCGCACCGACGTCCCCGTCGAGGAGCGCCACGCGATCTTCCTCGCGGGCGACGACGCGGAGGCGAAGGGGATCGTGGCGCGGCTCGTCGAGGAGATCGGCTTCGCGCCGGTGGACTCGGGCGGGCTCCGCGAGGGCGGCCGCCTCCAGGAGCCGGGCTCGCCGTTCTACAACCGCCCCATGACCGGCGCCGACGCCCGCCGCCGCCTCGACGCGCTCGCCGAGGTCCCCGCGGACGGGTGAGCGGCTGGACGGCGCGGCGCGGGGGCGCTAGCGTTCAGGCGAGAGGCGGTTCGAAAGCGAAACCCCGGCGCGGGAGGCGCGCGTGGCCGACAAGGACGTGGTGGTGCGGAACGAGGCCGGCGGCTACCGCACCGAGGTGCGCGCGGGCGGGCACACGCTGGTGGCCGACGAGCCGGCGAGCGTCGGCGGCACCGAGCAGGGGCCGACCCCGTACGACTTCCTCCTGGGCGCGCTGGGGGCGTGCACGGCCATGACGGCGCGGATGTACGCCGGGCGGAAGGGGTGGCCGCTGGAGAACGTCACCGTCCGCCTCCGCCAGGGCCACAGCTACGCCCAGGACTGCGCCGACTGCGCCACCCAGTCGGTCGCCATCCCCATGATCGACCGCGAAATCGACTTCGAGGGCCCGCTCACCGACGAGCAGCGCGAGCGCCTCTACACCATCGCCGAGCGCTGCCCCGTCGGCCAGACGATGGCCGCCGGCATCCACGTGCGCACCGTCCGCCCCGAGCCCGCCGCCGAAGCCCCGGGCGCCTGAAGCGTCCCGAGGAAGTCCGTCGATTGTCATCCCGAGGCCCGGCCTCGGGGCACCCGCCCCCACGCGGACGACGGCAGGGCCGTGAGGATCTGGCCGCGGCCGCCACGAAGCCCGTCGCGGAAGCCCGCCCGGATGCCGCGGCCGCGTGGTCTTCCGAGCCGGAAATCCCCGCCGCGTGCTCAGAAGGTCCCGACAGTCGCGCACGAATCCTCCGCCTCGTCCACTTGTCCGTCCGCGACCGGTTGCCCCGCGGGACGCGCACGCGTAAATTCCGCCCTTTCCGCGACGTCCACCACGCGCCGGCCCCCGCGCCGGTGTTCGCTTTCCCCCGCTCCAGATGGCGTCCACGGACACCCCGCTCATGCAGCAGTGGCGCGAAGTGAAGGCGCGCCACCCGGACGCCCTCGTGTTCTTCCGCGTCGGCGACTTCTACGAGCTCTTCAACGAGGACGCGGTCGAGGGGTCGCGCCTCCTCGACCTGACGCTCACCTCGCGGAACAACGGCGCCTCGCGCGCGCCGCTGGCGGGGATCCCCGCGCACGCGCTGGAGAACTACCTCCGCCGCCTGGTGGCCGCCGGCCGCCGCGTCGCCATCTGCGACCAGGTGGAGGACCCCGCCCTGGCCAAGGGGCTGGTGAAGCGCGAGGTCACCGAGATGGTGACCCCCGGCGCCGTCTTCAGCGACGCGCTGCTGGACGCCCGGCGGAACAACTTCCTCGCGGCCATCGCGGGCGACGCCGCCGGCGAGGGGACGGTGGGGCTGGCGCTCGCCGACCTCACCACGGGCGAGCTCACCGTCCGCCGCGTCCCCTGGGAGGCGCTCCCCAACGAGCTGGGGGTCCACCAGCCCGCCGAGGTGCTGCTCCCGCGCACCTGGGAGCTCTTCCCCATCCCCGGCGCCGAGTCGGTGACGCGGACGTACCGCGCCGACTGGATGTTCGACCCCGGCACCGGGGCCGAGACGCTGGCGCGCCACTTCCGCGTCGCCACCCTGGCCGGCTACGGCTTCGACGACGGGGACGCATCGCTCGCCGCCGCCTGCGGGGCGCTGGTGGCGTACGTGGGCGAGGTGCAGCCCGCCGGCTACGGGGCGCTCCGCCCGCCGCGGATCGAGCGGGGCGGGCACGCCATGGTCCTCGACGAGATGACCCGCCGCAACCTGGAGCTGGTGGAGCCGATCCGCGGCGGCGGCACCGACGGCACCCTCCTGGGCGTCCTCGACGAGGCGCTGACCCCCATGGGCGGCCGTCTCCTCCGCCGCTGGCTCCTGGCCCCGCTGGTGGACCTCGGCGCCATCGACCTCCGGCTGGGCGCCGTGGCCGAGCTGGCCGAGCACGACGCCGTGCGCCGCGCCGCCCGCGACGCCCTGGGCGAGGTCCGCGACCTGGAGCGGCTGGCCGTCAAGGTCGGCGCCGGCCGCGCCACCCCCCGCGAGATGCTGGCGCTCGCCGCCTCCCTCGCCCGCGTCCCCCTCCTCCGCGGGGCGCTGGAGCGCGCGGAGGCGCCGCTGCTGCGCAACCTCCTCGGCGCCCTGGAGCCGCTCGACGAGGTCCGCGAGGAGATCGAGCGCGCCGTCTCCCCCGAGGCGCCGGTGTCGGTCGCCGACGGCGGGGTGATCCGCGCCGGCTTCCACGCCGAGCTGGACGCCCTGCGCGAGGTGCGCGACGGCGCCGTCGACTTCATCGCCTCGCTCCAGGCGCGCGAGCGCGAGCGCACGGGGATCGCCTCGCTCAAGGTCGGCTTCAACCGGGTCTTCGGGTACTACCTCGAGATCACCCGCACCCACGCCGAGAAGGTCCCGGCCGACTACCACCGCAAGCAGACCCTCGCCAACGCCGAGCGCTACTACACCCCCGAGCTGAAGGAGTGGGAGGAGAAGGTCCTCGGCGCCGAGGAGAAGATCACGGCGCTGGAGCAGCGCCTCTTCGGCGAGCTCCGGCAGGCGGTGGCCGCCGAGGTCCCCCGCGTCCAGCGCGTCGCCGAGGCGGTGGCCGCCGTGGACGTCCTGGCGGGGCTCGCCGAGGCGGCGGTGCGGCGCGACTACGTCCGGCCGGAGGTCGACACCGGCTTCACCCTGGAGGTGCGCGGCGGGCGCCACCCGGTGGTGGAGACGATGATGCCGCGCGAGGAGTTCATCCCCAACGACGTCCGCCTCGACCACGACGCGCGGGTGATGGTCCTCACCGGCCCCAACATGGCGGGGAAGTCGACCGTCCTCCGCCAGGTGGGGCTCGTGGTGCTGATGGCGCAGGTGGGCTCCTTCGTCCCCGCCCGCTACGCCCGCGTCGGCGTCGTCGACCGGATCTTCACCCGGGTGGGCGCCTCCGACAACCTGGCGCGGGGGCAGTCCACCTTCATGGTGGAGATGAACGAGACCGCCGCCATCCTCCACAACGCCACCGCGAAGTCGCTCGTCCTCCTCGACGAGATCGGGCGGGGGACCTCGACGTGGGACGGGCTCTCGGTGGCCACCGCCACCACCGAGCACCTCCACGACGTGGTGGGGGCGAAGACGATCTTCGCCACCCACTACCACGAGATGACGCGCCTCTCGGTCCGCTTCCCCGGGGTGGTCAACTTCAGCGTGGCGGTGCGCGAGGTGGGCGACGACATCGTCTTCCTGCGCCGGCTGGTGGAGGGCGGGGCGGACCGGTCGTACGGGGTGGAGGTGGCGCGGCTGGCGGGGCTGCCGGAGACGGTGGTGGAGCGCGCGCGGCAGATCCTGCGCGAGCTGGAGGAGCAGTCCGCCGCGCAGGGCCGCGCCGCCCCGCCGCCCGACGTGCCGCTGGGCCTGTTCGAAGTCGGCCTCCCGCACCCCGTCGTCGAGCGCCTGCGCGCGATGGACGTGGACGGCCTGACCCCGCTGCAGGCGCTGAACCTGCTGG
>DATACF010000719.1:0-2845 GCA_036259235.1 Longimicrobium sp.
CTCAAGGACCGGCGCCCCCGATCTCGCGCGGCTGTCCGGGACCGGCGCGCCCGCGCGTTCCACCAGAGAGTCCGCGTCCCGTTCCCCCGGCCTCCCGGACCCCCGTGAAGCCTCTCGTCCGCCTCCTCGCCGCCGCCCTCGCGCTCGCCGCCGCCGCCTGCGGCGACGCCACCGGCCCCGCGCACGCCGCGCTGGTGGGCGCCTGGGCCACCGCCCCGCACGCCGCCTTCGGCCCCGACGGCCGCGCGCTGGGGCTCCGCCAGCACACGCTCCGCATCGACGCGCGCGGCGGCTTCGCCTGGGAAGACGCCACCGTGGCCCCCACCGGCGCGGTGCTCACCTACGCCAAGACGCTGGGGCGGGTGGAAGCCGTGAACGGGACCCTCCGCTTCCACCCCTCCGGCGTCATGCGCTACGAGGACGGCCCCGGCGCCGCCGCCGCCCTCGCCGACACCCACCTCGTCCCCGAGCACCCGTACGGGTGGCGCGTCGCCCGCGGGCGCCTCCTCGTCCGCGAGCCCGGCGGCGGCACCGTCGCCTTCGTCCGCGTCCCCAAGCGGTGAGGCGGGCGAGGCCGGACCCGTTCGCCGGACGAACACGAAAGCCCGCCGGGCGGCCTCGCGGCCCACCGGCGGGCTTCGTATCTTCCGGAGGCGGGCCCGCGCCGGCGCCCGCGACCGTCTCCCGCTCCGCGCCCCATGACCGACACGCCGCCCCCGTCCGCCACGCGCCAGCGCGCCCTCTGGTTCTTCGGCGCCCTCCTCGCCGCGCTCGCGCTGGGGCTCCTCCCCGCGTGGTGCTCGGGCGCGGGGGCGCCGGCGGCCTACTACCCCACCCGCGCCGACGCCCCGGCCACCGGTGACGACGCCCTCCCGGCGGTCGTCCCTCCTTCGGCGCGCGAGGTCCACGCCCGCCGCGAGACCTCCACGGGGCGGCGGTGGATCCGCTTCGCCTACGACCCCGCCGACCTCCCCGCCATGACCGCCGGGGCGCGGCGGCTCTCGGTCGACGAGGTCAAGCGGCTCAGCCTCACCTTCCGCCCGCCCCCGTACAGCGGGTGGTGGAACGTGAACCCCGGCGCCCTCCGCGGCTCGCAGGGGAAGCGCCTCCAGGTCTTCCAGCTCCCGGGGAGCGGCGGCGCCTGGCTCGCCGCCGACCCCCGGAGCCACGTCGCCTTCTACTGGAGCGGCCAGCCGGCGGGCGCCGCCGGGGGGCGCTGACCCATGGCCGTCAGAAAAGAGTACCGCGACTACGTTCTGGAACAGCTGGGGCGCGTCGCCCCCGTGACGGGGAAGTCCATGTTCGGCGGGGTGGGCGTATATTCCGACGGCCTCTTCTTCGCGCTGCTGGCCGGCGAGGCGCTCTATCTCAAGGTCGACGACACCAACCGCGCCGACTTCGAGGCCGCCGGCACCGGCCCCTTCCGCCCGTACGGCGAAGACGCGCCCGGGATGCAGTACTACGAGCTCCCGCCCGAGCTCCTCGACGACCCGGACGCGCTCCGCCCCTGGGTCGACAAAGCGCTCGCGGTCGCCGCCGCCGCCCGTCGCCGGAAGAAGCGCTGACCCCCGGCCCCACACCGGCCGATTCCACCCGGAGGTCCCCTCGTGAAGCGCCCCGTAGCCGCCGCCCTCCTCCTCCTGGCCGCCGCCCTCCCGGCGCGCGCCGATGGAGCCCTTCTCCGGCCCGAGCCGGCCTCCTCCTTCCGCCCGCCCGCGGCCGGCGCCGCCGACACCGTGCCGGCGGGGGGCGCCGCCCCCTGGACGCTGGAGGCGGGCCCCGAGGCGCTGGCGCGGGCGCTCCCCCGCGAGCTCCCGGCGGGCGACACCTCGACCACCGGCACCGGGCGCGCCGTCCGCCTCCTCCACACCGTCGCGCGAGGCCCCGACGCCATCGAGTCCGGGCTCGCCTCGCCCGACGGGGCGGTGGCCACCGCGCGGAGCGAGTGGGCGCTGGGGTCCATAGTGCGCTACACGGTCCTCTGGAGCGACACCGGGGCCCCGGTCGAGCACGTCGTCGAGCGCGAGGGGCGGCAGGGGCGGGCGCTGCGGGTGCGGGCGGCCGGGCGCGACACCGTCGTCGAGACCCCCGACCAGCCGTGGGCGGTGGCCGACGTGGGGATGGAGGAGCACCTCGTCCCCATCCTGCGGGCGCCGCTCCTGGGCGGGCTCCAGTTCCCGTTCGCCATCTTCCGGCCGCGGACGCGGTCGTGGGACTTCTACCAGGCGACGGTCCGCAACGCCGCCGGGGCGCGGCTCGTGTCTTTGGCCGACAGCGCCGGGGTCGTCACCCACCTCCTGGTCTCCGACGAAGGGGACCTGCTCGTGGCGGGGCGGCCGGGGGGCGCCGAGGAGCGGCTCCCGCTCCCGGGGAGCCGGCGGAGGGACCGCGTCGACGACTACGTCGCCATGATCCGCGGCGGCCAGGACCACCAGTCGCGCCACTGAGGTCGCTGGGTCGAAGGCTGGTGCGCGTTTCCTCGGGTCGGTTGCTGGGGACTGGGCACTCGGAACTGCGAACTGCAACGACGGTGTCGGGCATGTCCCCGCTGCCCGGGGCCGGGCTGCGGGCCGCGTAGGCAACGATACTACCGTTGCCAACGCGGCGAAGCCCCTGGCGGACTCCACGGCGGCCGCGGTCTCCTCACGAGACCGCAGCCGCCTTCGCATTCCCCCCCGCCAGGGTCTTCGCCCTCCGGGCCCGCATCCCTCATGCAACGTCGCAGGCGGCGTCGGCCTCGTCGCCCCGGGCGGACCGACGTCGCATTCCGCCGCCGCGGCGCCCCCCTCCCCCCGGCCCCTCCCCCGCTGCGCGGGAGAGGGTGGCGAGCCCAAGGCGAGCCGGG
>DATACF010000720.1:0-5361 GCA_036259235.1 Longimicrobium sp.
GCGTGAGGCCTGCTTCTTAATGAGCCTGGGACGGATCAGATGCTGGCGATGACCATCATCGCCGCGGTGCCGTCGTCGGTCGAAGGCCGGGGGGCGGCGGGCGGGGCGAAGGCGTTGCCCGTGCGGGCGGTGGCGTCGATCGTCCCCAGGAGGCGGTGGAGCTCTTCGTGGAGCTTGCCGAGCGAGTAGCGGTAGAGCTTCCCGTATCCCCAGAGCGCCGCCCCGCCCAGCGCCACGCCGACGAGCGCGCCGGGGCCCAGCCCCAGGAGCCCCAGCGCCCCGAGCGCCGGCGCCTTGGCGAAGAGCCCGGCCGCCAGGAGCCCGCTCCCGACGCCCGTCACCCCCGTCGCTCCCCGCGCCACCGTCCAGTTGCGGCGGACGCCGTGGCGCATCTCGGCCGTCACCGTGATCTCGCAGGCGGGCGAGGCGCCGCCCAGGGGGCGGAGGGAGAAGCGGAGCTGCTTGACGTCGACCGCGGCCGCGTGGTAGGCGAACGACCCCAGGTTGCCGCCCATGGTGTAGGGCGGGATGTCGAAGACCAGGACGCCCCCGTCGAGCGGGTCGCCGCCCAGGTGGTCGCGGAGCATGAGCGCCCACGGGTGCGCGGGGAGGACGAGGCGCATGGCCCCCAGCACCGCGGCGGGGGCGCAGGCGACGGCGCGGCTCACCTCCAGCGCGCGCCCGTCGGCGCCCAGGACGCGCTCGGCGGCGCGGGCGCTCCACCCGGACAGCTCGGGCCCGGCGGGGGCCCCGGCCTCCACCTCGGCCAGCGCCAGCTCCACGAACTCGGGGGAGATCCCCGCCTCGGCGGCGGCCGCCTTCACCTCCTCGACCTGGAACCCCTCCTCGCCCGGCGCCGCCTCGCCGCGCCCGGCCAGGAGCTTCGACCGCTCCTCCAGCCGCGTGGCGGCCTCGGCCTGGAGCCGCGCCGCCCGGTGCCACACCTCCGCCGCCCGATCCTCCGAGATCCTGCGCCCGTCGCTTCCCATCACGCTTCTCCTGGGGTAGGCCGAGAAACATCCGCGGACTCCGCCGCGCCCTCCACTACGGCGGCGGCGCCGGCCGGTTTCGTCACTCCCGTAACGGCGAGCAGAAAGATAGGGATCGTGCCGGACGAATTTCTACCCCCTGGAACGCGCGGAGGACGCGGAGAGCGATCTCCGCGTCCTCCCGTCTTCCGCGTGAGCCCCCGGCCCTGATTGGCTCAGAACGCGAGCTGGAACTGGGCCTTGAAGGAGTTCTGCGTCTCGCCGTCCGCCGGCCTCCAGAAGTCCCAGTTGAACATCACCCGGTTGAGGCCGCCCAGGTAGACGTTGACGCCGGGGGTCAGGAGGGTGCCGCCGAGCTCCAGGTCCGCGCCCTCCGCATCCACGCTCCCGTGGCTGACGCGGAAGAGGGGCTCGACGGCCGAGATCTTCGCCGAGACGGTGTCGGTGCGGAAGGCGAGCCACGCCTGCGCGCCCACGAAGCGCCGGTCGGTGAGCGGGTCGAAGTCGCCCATCGCCACCTCGCCGACGGCGTGGAAGCCGGGGGCGTGGCTCCCGATCTCGACGTCGGCCTGCCACGCGTTCCCGCGCCGGAGGAAGGTCTCGCCGGGGACGACGTCGCTCTCGTAACCGAAGTGGCGGCTGCTCCAGGCGGCGGCCACGCGGAGGTCCTTCGCCGGCTGGACGCCGATGCGCGCGGCGAGCTGGTAGCTGCTCTCGCTCCCCGCCTCGTCGCGCGCGGGGCCGTTGAAGTAGCCGGCGGCGTACGAGAGGCCCAGCGGCGCCCCCCGCGGCTGCCCCTGGAGCTGGAGGCCGACGTCGCGGTCGGCGTAGCCGAGGTCGGCCACCAGGTTGAACTCGTCCCAGTCGTTGTCCACCCCGCGGATCCGCACCCCGCGCTCGACGGGGAGGATGCGGGTGGAGCTGGTGATGGTGATCGTCGAGAAGGGGCGGTGCGCCTTCCCCGCGACGAGCTGGAGCGCGGGGTCGAGGGTGACGCGGAGGTACGCGTCCTTCAGCGAGACGCGGTCGCCCGCGAAGTCGGGCTGGATCTTCCCGCTCACCACGTCGTTGACCTTCACCAGCGCCTCCAGCCGCACGCGGCGGAGGATCACCTCGCTGGCGGGCTCGTCCTCGACGCTGGTGGTGTTGAGCTGCGTCTGCACGCGGCCGTTGATCGACACCTCGACGGCGCCGCTCTTGAGGACGGGGCCGGTCTGCTGGGCGCGGAGGGCGGCGGCGTTCGTTACGGAGAGGAGGAGCGCGAGTGTAACGGCCCGGGGGCCGGGTCGGAAACGCTTCATCGGAGCGGGTTTCCTTTGTCGGTTCGGGGGATTCCGGCGCGCGGCGGAGCCGTCCGGACGGCAGGAGAATACCGCCGGTCCGCCGCCGGACAATCACCGGTCTGTAACGGATGGGTAAAACGGAGACGGAAACGTTACCATCACGCGGCGGTTGTGTCACGGGCCGTGCTTCGCCGAGCGGCGGCGAGGGGCGTCCCGGCCGCCCCGCCCCGCGCTTCGTCCCCGCGCGCGGCCCTTCGTCACGCCAGGCCGTCGGCTCGTCCCATCGCGGGAACGCGGAAGACGCTGCGGGATACGACGCCCGATCGCGCGGCATCCCCCCCGCCCCGAACGGCACGCCCCCATGTCTCCTCTCTCCGCACCCCGCCCTTTGCGCCCCCCGCTCCGCGCGACGGCCGCCGCCCTCCTCCTGGCGGCGGCACTGGCCGCCTGCGGCGCTCCGCGCGCGGAAACCGCCCCCGCCCGCCCCGGCGCCGCGGTCGTCCCGGACGCCGCCGCGCTCGTGGACGACCACCTCACGCGCCTCAGCGGCTACGGATACTCGGGCGCGACGCTCGTCGCGGTGGGCGGGCGCGTCGTCCTCCGTGAGGGGTACGGCGCGGCGAACGACAGCACCGGGGCGCGGGTGACGCCGGAGACCGTCTTCGACATCGGCTCCCTCGCCAAGACCTTCACCGCCGCCGCCGTCCTCCTCCTGGAGGAGCGCGGCCGGCTGGCGCTCGACGACTCCCTCGGCCGCTTCCTCGACGGCGTCCCCGCCGGCAAGCGGGCGATCACCCTCCGCCAGCTCCTCTCGCACACCTCCGGGCTCGACGCCGACTTCCCGTTCGAGAACCCGACGGCGGAGGACTACGAGGAGGTCTCGCGCGAGGAGGCGCTGCGCCGCATCTTCGAGATGCCGCCGGCCGCGCCGCCGGGGTCGCGCTTCCTCTACTCCAACCCGGGGTACATCCTCCTGGCGGCCGTCGTCGAGCGCGCGTCCGGGCGGCCCTTCCGCGATTTCCTCCGCGAGGAGATCTTCGGGCCCGCGGGGATGCGGCGCACCGGCTTCTGGGGCGACGGGCTCCCGCCGGTGGGCGACGAGGCGCTGGCCCGGAGCTACGACGAGCGCGGCCAGACCGGCGACCTCCGCCTCCGCTCGGGGACGACGTGGTTCGACCTCGGGGGCGGCGAGATGGTCTCCACCGCCGACGACCTCCACCGGTGGGCCCGGGCGCTCCTGGACGGGCGGGTCCTCGGCCGCGAGGCGGTGCGGCGGCTCTGGACGCCGGGGGAAGGCGGCTACGCGCTCGGCTGGTACGCAGACACCACCGCGCGGGGGACGCGGCGCGTCCGCCACGGCGGCGACTACGTCGGCTTCGGGGCCGAGCTGGCGATCTACCCGGACGACGGCGTGGTGGTGGTGAACCTCGCCAACCGGCGCTTCAGCCTCCTGGGCACCCGCTACGCCGCCGACCAGGTGATCCCGCGGATCGTCTTCGGCGAGCCGCCGCGGGTCTTCGAGGGAGACGCGTTCGACCCGCCCCCGGCGTGGGCGACCGCGTGCGAGCGGTGCCTCGACCGCTTCGAGGGCGTCTACCGCCTCCCGGAGGGCGGGCGGCTGGTGGTGCGGCGGCGGGGGGACGCGCTGGAGGCGGCGGCGGCCGGGCAGGAGGGCGTGGACCTCCTCTCCCCCGCGCCCGCCGCGGAGCTCGAGGAGCGGCGCCGGCTCACCGAGCGCTCGCTGGAGGTGATCCGGGGCGCCGCGCGCGGCGACACCGCCGCCCTCCTCGCCGCCGTCGGCCCCGAGCGGGTGAGCGCCTACCGCAGGTCCATCTCCCGCAGGCTCACCGCGCACGGGATGGGTGCGCTGCGCGACATGGTCCCGGTCGCCACCGCGCCCGCCGCCTTCCCGCGCGGAAGCCGCGTGAGCGTGCTCCGGGTGGAGTACGAGCGGGGGCGCGACGTGATGGCGATCGCGTGGGTGCGCGGCCGGATCCGGTACATGAGCGTGAGCGACACCCTCCTCGCCCCGACGCCCCTCCGGTCGGCCCCGCCGGGCGACGGGGCCGCGCTGGTGGGGTGGAACTTCGTCCCCTTTCGCGCCCTCCGCGTCACCCCGCACCCCGCGAGCGGTCCCGTGCGGGCGCTGGAGATCGAGTCCGGCGGCCGGCGCGTCCGCGCGGAGCGAGCGCTCCCCTGATCCCCAATCCGCATTCCGCATGGAGTGTGGACGTTCGATGTAGTCGCGCGCGCGATGAATCGCGCGACTACATTACAACACCCACTCGACGGGATTGGGTATGTGACCACCCCGCCGGCACCCGCCCGTCGCGGTGGCTGGTCGAGGCGTCGAAGAACACGCGATCAGGAGGTAGTGCCGTGAGGGAGAAGACGGTCGCCGAGAAGGCGCGCGTGAAGGCGGGGGCGCGGATCGCCGTGCTCGACCCCGCACCCGGCGTGGTCGAAGCGCTCGGGCTCCCGGACGACGTCGCGTTCGTCGCGCCGGAGGAGGCCGAGCTCGTCTTCCTCTTCGTGCGCACGCGGGCCGAGCTGGACGCGCGGATGCCGGCGGCGGCCGATGCGCTCGCCCCGGACGCCGCGCTCTGGGTGTTCTTCCAGAAGGGCTCGAAGGCCGCCGGGCTCGACATGAACCGCGACGACGTCTGGGCCGTCGCCGAGAAGAAGGGGATGCGCCCGCTCGGCCTCGTCGGCGTCGACGACACCTGGGCCGCGTTCCGGCTCCGGCGCGCCCGCCCGTGAGCCCCCCCGTCCGCCGCGCCGCCCCCGCCGACGCCGACGAGATCGCCGCCTGCCTCGCCGCGCTCGGCTACGGGACGCCCGCCGCCCTGGTCGCCGAGCGCCTCGCCGCCTTCGCCACGAGCGACATCGACACCGTGTTCGTGGCCGGCGGCGCCCCGGGCGAGCCCCTCCTCGGCGTCGCCAGCGCCCACGCGCTCCCGCTCTTCCACGCCCCCGGCCTCCTCGTGCGCCTCACCGCCCTCGCCGTCCGCGACGGCGCGCGCGGCGGCGGGGTGGGGCGGGCGCTGGTGGCCGCCGCCGAGGCGTGGGCGTGGAGCGCGGGCGCGGGG
>DATACF010000721.1:0-1808 GCA_036259235.1 Longimicrobium sp.
GGCGGCGCGCCCGGCGGTGTGCGTCTTCCAGGAGCGGCTGGCGGTGATGACGCGCGAGCGGCGCGACGTCCGCCCCGCGCCCGGGGACCGCGACCCCGGCGGGCGGATGCAGCTGGCGCGGATCGAGGCCATCCGCTCCGCCCCCGCCCGCCTGGCCGCGGGCGAGCCGGCCGTCTACGGCCTCAAGGTCGTCGGCCCCGTCGAGGGCCTTCGCCGCCTCGCCGCCGACCGCCGCGTGCGCGCCTTCGTCCCGGCGGCGCAGGTCGATGCGGGGGGCGGCGCACGCGAGTGGTTCGTCCCCGGCCCCCACATCCCGCCCCACCTCCAGCGGACGGAGACGAGCCCCGAGGTGGAGCGGCTGAGCGACGAGGAGGTCCGCGCGCGGCTGGAGCGGATCGCCCGCGAGCCCTTCCCCGAGTGCCGCGAGACGAGCCGGAACATGAACGCCGCCGCCGACCGCCCCGTCCGCGCCGCCCGCGGCCCGTCGGGCGAGTACGAGGCGGGCGGTCTCTCGTTCCGCGTCTCGACGCGCGTCACGCGGCGGGAGGACGGCGGCGGCCCCACGCCCTGGCTGCACACGCGCGTCGCGGTCACCAACCGCACGGGGCGGCGGGTGGAGACCACGCTCCTCGGCTGCCCGGTGATGCTGCGCCTGTACCCCACCCCGGAGCGGACGGGCGAGCCCGCGTGGGACGAGGGGCGGGGAATCCAGTGCATGGAAGACCCCACGCCCCTCGCCCTGGCCCCGGGCGAGACGCGCGAGCTGGAGACGTGGGTCGAGACCCGGCGCATCCTCTTCCCGCAGACCGCGCAGGGGCGCTACCACGTGGGCGCCGTCGTGCGGATCGGCGGCCAGCCGGTCGAGGTCCCCGCGGGCGAGGCGGAGGTCTCGGCGGGGGTGGAGGGGCTCTCGTACCGCGGCCGCGTCTGGCTCGACGGCGGGAAGCTCCAGGGGACGATGACGGTCCGGAACACGAGCGACCGTCCCGTGGAGCTGGAGTTCGGCGGGTGCTCGCTCCGGCTGCGGGCGTACCGGACCGCCGACCGGCAGGGGCCGCCCGCCTGGCGCTCCGAGGCGCGGACGCCGTGGGAGGGCGGCTCCGTCTACGCCTGCGACCTCGTCGGCTATTCCGCGACGCTGCAGCCGGGCGACACGCTCAACCGCTTCCAGCTGGAGGCGCCGCTGATCGAGGTCCTGGGCGACTCGCTCCCGGACGGGCGCTACCACTTCACCGCCAGCGTGCAGCTGAACGGCGCCTGGTCGGCCGAGGCGCCGGCCGGGGCGCTGGACCTGGCGCTCGCCCGGCCGCCGCTTCCCGCGCGGCGGATGTCGGAGGTGATGGAGCACCGCGCCGAGACGTCGGTCGCGGGCGGGGTGGTGACCGCGCGCGTGGTCGCCCGGCAGGCGGGGGCGGGCGGGGCGGTGGTGCGCTATTCGTACGCCTGCCCCATCGTCCTCTACGCCTACCGCAGCCGCGAGCGCCGCGACGCCGCCCCCCGCTCCGGCGCGCCCGACTGGAAGTCGCGCGACGACTGCGGCCCTCAGCTGCGCGAGTACTCCCTGGACCGCGGCGAGTCGCGCACCTTCGAGCTCCGCGCCGCCGCCCGCGAGATCCTGGGGGCCTCGCTCCCGCCCGGCCGCTACTACTTCGCCGTCGCCGTCCTCCCCGAGGGGCGCCGCCTCTTCCTCACGGCCGGGGAGGCGGAGCTGCGGCGGTAGGCTCCCGAGCGCGACGACCTTCGGAGGCGCGCGGTCCGCGATCCGTGCGCCCTCGGGCGTTCGCGCCTATCTTCATCCTCCGATCGAC
>DATACF010000722.1:0-8911 GCA_036259235.1 Longimicrobium sp.
GCAGAGGAACTTCATGCGGTCCTCTGCTGACTCTGCTCCTCTGTGTGAGACCCAGGCGGGCTTTCCTGCGCGCCAGCGCCGACGCTGGCGCGCGGGGCTGGTTTCCGCCAGATTTCGGGACGCGCGCTCCGTCCTTCCCCCGCGCCTCCCGCACGACCCCGCCTCCCCGGGCACCGCGATGGACGACCCGCTCTTCTTCCTCAGCTACGCCCGCAACGACCAGGACGCCTACCTCGAGAAGTTCTACGAGGAGCTGTGCGACGCCGTCGCCCGGTGGAGCGGGCGCCCGGCGAAGGAGGTCGCCTTCCGCGACACCTACGCGGTCGACGTCGGCGAGCAGTGGACCCCCGAGCTCGCCGGGGCGCTCCAGACGGCCCGCGTCCTCGTCCCCCTCTACTCGCCCTCCTTCTTCGCCAGCGAGTACTGCGGGAAGGAGTGGGCCTTCTTCCGCCTCCGCCAGGACGAGCACCTCCGCGCCACCCCCGGCGCCCCGCGTCCGCCGGTGATCCTCCCCGTCCTCTGGATGCCCCCCGAGGCGCTCCCCCCGCTCCCCCAGGTCGCCTCCGAGATCCAGTACGCCCACCCGGACTTCGGCGACGAGTACCTGGAGGAGGGGCTCCGCCGCCTCCGCGTCCGGCGGGCGCACCAGGAGGTCGTCGAGGAGCTGGCGAAGCGGATCGTGCGGGCCGCGCAGCAGCACGCCCTCCCCCGCGCCCCGGACGCGGCCGACCCCGCCGCCCTCCCCAGCGCCTTCGCCGCGCCGCCGAAGCCCGGCGCCCCCCCCGCCGCGCCGCTCCCGCCCCCTTCGCTGGGGAAGGAGGGGCCGCGCTACGTGCAGTGCGTCTACGTCGCCGCCAGGCGGAGCGAGCTGGCGGCCGACGGGGCGCGGGCGGCGCTGGACGGCTACGGCGACGAGAGCGGGATGGAGTGGAGCCCGTACCTCCCCGCCGTCCGCGAGGCCGTGGGGCTCCTGGTCAACGACGTCACCGTCAGCGAGGGGTTCCTCTACACCTCGCTGGAGGTCGACGACCGGCTGGTGGAGCGCCTGGAGGAGGCCGAGACGCGGGGGAAGATCGTCGTCCTCGTGGTCGACCCCTGGACGCTCCGGCTGGAGCCGTACCAGAAGCCCATGAACCGCTTCGACCGGCTCAACCTCTACAACACCGTGGTCCTCGTCCCCTGGAACCCCGGCGACCCCGAGACGGAGGCCGTCCGCGCGGACCTGGAGACGCGCCTCTCCCGCACCTTCCTCCGCTGGAGCTCGCTCAAGCCCGAGCGCTTCGTCGACGGGATCGGCTCGGCCGAGGCGCTGAAGAACGAGCTGAAGGTGGCGCTCACCCGCGCCAGGATGCGCGTCATCAACGCCGCCGAGGTGCTCAAGCGGGCCGAGGGCGCGCGCCCGGTGCCGAAGCCCGTCGTCTCCGGCCCCGGGGCGGCGCCGTGACCGGGCCCGCGTCCTCTTCCGCCCCCGCGGCGGCGGCGCCCGAGGGGCGCGTCTTCACCTTCTACTCGTACAAGGGCGGCACCGGGCGCTCGATGACGCTGGCCAACGTGGCGTGGATCCTGGCCAGCAACGGGAAGAGGGTGCTGACGGTGGACTGGGACCTGGAGGCCCCGGGGCTCCACCGCTACTTCGCCCCCTTCCTCCTCGACACCGAGCTCACGGCCACGCCGGGGCTGATGGACCTCCTCGTCGACTTCGCCGCCGAGACGGTGTCGGGGAGCGCCGAGGCGGCGCCCGACTGGCACCACGAGCACGCCGCGCGGGTGCTCCGCTACGTGGTCTCGCTGGAGTGGGACTTCCCCGGCGGCGGCCGCCTCGACCTCCTCCCGGCCGGGCGCCAGGGGCCGCAGTACGCGCCGCTGGTCAACGGCTTCGACTGGCAGCGCTTCTACGACCGCCAGGGCGGGGGGAGCTTCGTCGAGGCGGTCCGCGACCGCCTCCGCGGGCTCTACGACTACGTCCTGGTCGACAGCCGCACCGGGGTGAGCGACACGGCGGGGATCTGCACGGTGCAGCTCCCGGACACGCTGGTGACCTGCTTCACCCTCAACAACCAGGGAGTCGAGGGGGCGGCGGCGGTGGCGGCCTCGGCCTTCCAGCAGCGGGAGAAGGCGGGGCGGCCGCTCCAGGTGCTCCCGGTGCCGATGCGGATCGAGAACGCCGAGAACGGCAAGCTCCAGGCGCGGTGGGAGATCGCCAAGCGGCGGCTGGCCCCCTTCCCGGTGCTGGAGGGGGTCGACCGCGACCGCTACTGGAGCGAGGTGGCGATGGTCTACAAGCCCTTCTACGCCTACGAGGAGGTGCTGGCCACCTTCGGCGACCGCCCCAGCGACCCCATTCCCCTCCTCCCCTCGGCCGAGCGGCTGGCGGGCTACCTGACGGACGGCGCGGTGACCCGGCTGGTGCCGCCCGACGAGGCAGGGCGGGTCCGGGTGCTGGCGCAGTACGCCGGACGTCCGGCCGAGGGCGCGGCGGCGGGGCCCGACCAGGAGAACGCGGACGCCGAGGCGGTGTTCGCCCGGCTCACGGCGGAGCAGCAGGAGGCGGCGCGGCGGCTCTTCACCCGGCTGGTGGAGGTGATCCCCCCCGAGGAGGGGGGCGGCGCGCGGCGGGTGCGCCTCCCGGAGAGCGGCCTCGACGAGGCCACGCGGGGGGTGGCCGCCGCCCTCCTCGACGCCGGCCTCCTCTCGGCCGCCGGCGACGCGGCGTCGGGGACGCGCGCGCTGGAGGTGGCGCGGGAGAGCCTCCCGTCGTCGTGGCAGCGGCTCCGCGAGTGGCTCGAGAAGGACCGCGTCTTCCTCGCCTGGCGGCGGCGGCTGGCGGCGCCGGTGGCCGAGTGGGAGGCCGGTGGGCGGCGGGAGGGGACGCTCCTCCTCCGCGACGTGCGGGCCCAGGTCGCGAGCACCTTCCTCCAGGGACGGGAGGCGGAGCTCACCCCTGGCGAGCTGGCGTACATCCGGGCCAGCGTGGCGGCCGACGCGCGCCGCCGCCGGACCCGGTGGGTGCAGGCGGCCAGCTGGAGTCTGGCGGTCGCGAGCCTGTTCCTCGCCGCCCTGGTGGTCTCCAACGAGCCCGTCCGCCGCTGGTTCGGCCTGGCCCCGATCCCGTCGGGCCCGGCGATCGTGGCCGACAGCCTCCCGGCCGTGCGGGCGGCGCTGGTGGCCGACGCCGACCGCCTCAGCGACCAGGGAGTGTACGACCGGGCGCTGGTCCTCCTCGACTCGGCCGTGGCGCTGGACAGCACGAGCGCGGAGATCTTCGTCTCGCGGGGATACACGCGGCTGCGCTCGGGCGACGCGGCGTGGGCCGGCCAGGACTTCGACCGCGCCGTGGCGCTCGACCCGCGCGCGCCGGAGGGGTACGTGGGGCAGGCGGAGACGAAGCTGGCCAACGCCGACACGGCGGGGGCCATCGTCACCCTCCGCACCGCGTACGCGCTGGTGGCGGTGCCGGAGCAACAGAGCGCGCTCGCGCAACGGCTCCAGGAGCTGGGGACGCGGCCGGTGGACCGGAGCATCGAGGTGCTGGGGTACACGGGGAGCCGCTCCGACTCGGTGTGGCTCCGCGACGTGGCCCAGGAGCTCGACCGGGCGGGGTATCCGCTGGCGCGCCCGTGGACCCCCGCGCGCAACACCGTGGCCCAGGTCCGCTACTTCCGCGACGACCGGCGCGCGGTGGCCGACTCGGTGGCCGCCGCCGTCCAGCGGAGCCTCGACCGGCAGGCGATCCCCATCCGGATCCAGGTGGTGCAGCGCGACTCGCTCCGCTACCGCGCCCCGGCCGGGAGCGTCACCGTCTGGCTCCCGCCCATGGAGCCGCGCCGCGCGGGGACGGCGGGAGAGCCGAAGGCGCCGGCGGCGGCCCGCCCGCGCTCCTGACCCGGGGGCGCGCTGGCCGAGGCGGGGCCGGGCCGCTAGTCTCAGGGAGGACGGAACGTCCGTCTTCTTCCCGAGACCCGTGGCCCGGCCCTTCGCGCGCATGAACATCCTGGTCCTGAACGTCGGCTCCTCGTCGCTCAAGTTCCAGCTCATCGACACCGACGAGACCCGCATCGCCGAGAACGCCGACCGCCGGCTGGCGCGGGGGCAGATCGAGCGGATCGGCGGCGAGGCGGTGTGGAGCTACCGCGCCCTCGACGCCCCCGCGCACAAGGGGACGGCCCCCATGCGCGACCACCGCGCCGCCGTCGACCACCTCCTGGGGTGGATCGCGGACGCCGACTCGGGGGTCCCCATCAGCAGCATCGGCGAGATCGGGGCGGCGGGGCACCGGGTGGTGCACGGGGGCGAGCGCTTCGTGCACTCGGTGCGGATCGACGACGGGGTGCTGGCGGGGATCGAGGAGAACATCGAGCTGGCGCCGCTCCACAACCCCGCCAACCTCAAGGGGATCCAGGCCGTCCGCGCCGTCCTGGGCCCCGGCGTCCCCCAGGCGGCGGTCTTCGACACCGCCTTCCACCACACCCTCCCCGAGCGGGCGTACCTCTACGCCATCCCCTATTCGCTCTACCGCCGCCACCGGGTGCGGCGCTACGGCTTCCACGGCACCTCGCACCGCTACGTGGCCTACCGCTACCGCCAGCTCACCGGGCGGACGCGCGAGGAGACGCGGATCGTCACCCTCCACCTGGGGAACGGCGCCTCGGCGTGCGCCATCCGCGGCGGCGACTCGGTCGACACCTCGATGGGCTTCACCCCGCTGGAGGGGCTGGTGATGGGGACGCGCTCGGGCGACGTCGACCCGGCCATCCTCGACTTCGTCGCCGAGAAGGAGGGGCTGACGCCGCAGGGGGTCGAGACGCTCCTCAACAAGCAGTCGGGGCTGCTGGGGATCAGCGGGCTCACCAACGACATGCGCGAGCTCCTGGCCGAGGCCGACGAGCACGACGACCGGCGGGCGTGGCTCGCCATCGAGATCTTCTGCTACCGCGTCCGCAAGTACGTCGGCGCCTACCTGGCGGCCCTGGGCGGCGCCGACGCCATCTGCTTCGCGGGGGGCGTGGGCGAGAACGCGGCGGCCATCCGCGCGCAGATCTGCGACGGGCTGGAGTTCCTCGGCATCCGCCTCGACGCCTCCGACAACCACGCCACCGTGGGCGGGCGCGAGGGGCGGATCTCGCCCGAGGGCGCCACCCCCGAGGTGTGGGTGATCCCCACCGACGAGGAGCTCCTCATCGCCCGCGACACCTGGCGCGTGGTGAACGGGATCGAGACGCGCTACTGATCGAAGGACAACGGAAAAGGGCTCACGCGAGACGCGGAGAGCGTCGCTAGCGCGCCAGGCGGACTTCCGCCCAGAGCTCGGGACTTCGCTCCACGCGCACCGCCGGCACGCCCGCGGGCGGCGCGGGCCAGCTCCACCAGCCGTGCGGAGCGTCGTTGTAGGTGCGAAGCGCGAGCCGGGGCCCCGGCCGCGACGACTGCCCCGTCCCTTCCGCCGCCGGCAGCCCGAAGGCCGCGGCGTCCACGCGCAGCTCCACCGTCCAGCGCGCCGCCTCCGAGCGCGCGGCGACCTGCCAGTCCGCGCCCGAGCGCACGCCGCCGAGCATGGGCGGCGACGCGTCCGGCGCGTGCCACCGCCCCGTGCCCGGCGCCGTCAGCACGGCACTGCTGTCCAGCGCGCGCCGGAGGTACCACTGCCGGTCCCCCGCTCCGGGCGCCGCGCCCGCGTCGCCGGCCGGGTCGACGCTCACGACGAAGTCGTCGCCCCAGTAGAACGTCGAGTCCGGGAGGACCGCGGCGATGTAGACGGACGCGCCCGAACGCGTGACCCACACCTTCGCTTCACCGGCGCCGGTGGGCAGCACGATCGTGGGCGCGCCATACTCGTCCTCCGAGACATCCCCGTCCAGCGCCGGTGTGCGCGTCAGGAGACGAGTCTCCACGACGCGCGTGGTGTCGCGCTCGGGCGCGGCGGCGGGCGGCGTGGCGGGCGCCGAATGGAGGACGGTCGACGCGAGCAGGACGACGAGTGGCATGGCTGAAGAGTGCGAAGGGTAAAGCGGTCCGACACCGGGTTCGGCGGCGCGTATTCTCAGTGAATCGTTGGCCCGTGCTACCGTGATCTTGAACGAGCTACTTACCTGGGCGGCCCTGCGTCCACTGCGGGCGCCTGGTTCGGCGGCGGCCGAGCCTTCAGGGGCGGACGGTGCGCGTCGGACAGCCTTTCGGTCCCGCTCCCCATCGTGCTCGTCCTCACCCGGGGTAGCGCAGACAACCCCCGATTCCAGGTTTCCCCTCGACGTCGAAGTGGATCGCGAATACGCGCCCCCCGGCGAGCTTCAGCAAGAGGGGTTGGATGGTTCGGTACGACCCGCCGTTGTGGGCGTCGTCCACGAAGCAGATCGCGACTTCGTCCTCCCCATCCCCGTTGAAGTCACGACGACCGAGAACGTGAATGCCATAGAGCCAGCAGCCCTCGGACTCGACGGCCTGGCTGCACTTGTATCCGGAGACCACCCGGTCCTCCGCCACGAAGTCGGGCGGCGCGACTCCGTGGTCCCTGAGCGTACGATCGCCGGGCTCTCGTCTGGGTCCCGTGGAGTTCCGGAAACTCGCCGGGTCCAGGCGCTCGAAGATGAACGACGCCAGGTGCCGGTCAGGCCACGTGTCCCTGGATGGCTCCTCGGCCGGTGCGGGCGGCGGCCGGGGGCTCGCGCACGACGCGGCCAGGAGGAGGAGCGCGGCCCTGGCTGCCGGAGTCCTTGCTCGACGCTTCATTCGCCCCCTCCGGGTTGCGACACTCTGCCTTTGCCTGTCCTGCCCCCGCGAGCAGAAGGTCAGGCGCCGGTGCTCGGCCGGCACTCACTCCCGGCGGGCGCGGATCACGAGAAACCACGGGTTTCGCGCCAGGCGCTCGTACCACGCCGGATCCGATGAAGCGGCGGCCCTAGTTGCTGCAAACGCCGACCACTCTTTCGGGATACTGCTGCGAGTACTCGACGATCTCCTGGTATGTCATGCCGTTGATCTTCGGCCCGAGGGGATCTGGTGCCGCATCTTCGTTTCCGGTGGTAGCGACCGCCTTCTCCTCCTCTCCAACCCGCGTTGAAATGTTCGTGAACGTCGTCTCAAATAAGTACCTGTCAAGTGTGTTCGTCAGGAGGTTTGCTGCCCGAGCTCCTGGGCGAGCCCGATGAGAATTCCTTCGGGTCCCCGGATGTAGCAGAGCCGATACGCATTCTGGTACTGGACCACTTCGCCGACGAGCTCCGCGCCGCGTTCGCGAAGCCTGGCGAGCGTATCGTCGATGTCCTCCACGGTGAACATGACGCGCAGGTACCCGAGCGCGTTCACCGGGGCGGTGCGGTGATCGGCGACAACGGGCGGCGCGAGGAACCGGGACAGCTCGAGCCGGCTGTGACCGTCCGGCGTACGCATCATGGCGATCTCGACGCGCTGGTCCCCTAGTCCGGTGACGCGCCCGGCCCACTCTCCTTCGATCGGGGCGCGCCCTTCGAGCTCGAGACCCAGCTCGGTGAAGAACTCGATGGCGGCATCGAGGTCTTCCACCACGATGCCGACATTGTCCATGCGCTTGACTGTCATCGATGCGTCCTTGAGGGCGTGAGCGATCGCTTTGGCCGAAGTCCCGGATGGCGGCGGGGCGAGTGACCAGGCGCCTTAACGGAAAGGTTCAGGGGCAGGCCGCCCCGCCCGACCGTAAGACTGAGAAGATGGCGGCTGCCTGTCCCCTGCAACCGGTGTTAGGCACGGGGCCGAACGCGGAACTACTAGTCCATGCTGAGAACCGCACGGATCTCGGTGGTAGTGTGGCTGGAGAGCCCGCTCTCCATCAGCGCCTCCTGAATCACATGCGCGTTCGGCGCATCCAGGACAAGGTAGTTGACGTGAGCCGGCGGATCGGCCCAGCGGCCGACGGTCTTCACCTCGCGCTGGACGAGGAGCTCGCTCAAAGACTGGAGGCAGGGATGGATTGCCTCGTTCCCGGGACGCCCGGGACATGATTCGGCGGTGTGCCGGACGATGACCATGTGGAGCATGCGGACGTGTCCTGGAGTTGGTGAAGCCTAACGTCCAAGCTCAGGCGCCTTGTTAGGCCGGGGAGCGCCCCCGCGCTGCCCGGGCATGCGCGGTGACAACCAGCACGAGCACGGCCAAGTTCAAGGCCAGAACTGCCACGGGACGGCTGGCGTGTGGGAGCCAGGGAGTGATGAACGGGACGAGAGCGATTCCGTGTAGAAGCGTAGCAACCGGCACGAGGAGATAGCAAGCATAGTAACCCCAGGTCTTCCGGCCGAGTAGTCCGAGGAGGCTGGCGAGCAGGAGCGCGAGAAAAAGGGCGATGACGAGGCGGCCGGACGTGGAGCCAGGCACGAAAAGCAGGCGGACGAGCTCGAGGCGTGAGAGGAGCACGAGCGCGAGGAGAAGTGCGATTAGCTGCGGAATACGCTGGTGCACTGAATCCTTCGTTCAGGGCCTGACTAGTTGTTCAATGGACGGAATTCCGGCCAACAGCACCGCTGGAGCACACGAGCCGAATCCGCTCCGATCCAGATAATGCTCGGGCTCCCGAAGGTCAAACCGGTAAGCCACACACCCGTCGTTCGAAGTACCGTGTGCTACGGTGCGAGATGCGGATATGTACGCGTGGTGGCGGGATAACGCTCTTGTCCGGCGCGCTATCGGGAATCGACGCCCGCGCGAGCAGATCTCCGCGCGCGGCGGCGTGCATTGCGAGCGGCACCAGGGCGAGCGCGAGCTTCGCCACGGCCCGCGTGCCCGGCCACGACATCGACGCCGGCGTGATCGCCGCCGTCGGTCCCGCGCACAGCGTCGGTCATTCGCCGCAAAGCGCTGGGCCGCCGCGGGAGAAGCGCCGGCGGGACAGGGGGTGATCAGCAGCCGCATCGGCCACGCCGCCATGTGCGGAGAGCGCCGCCGGCCA
>DATACF010000723.1:0-8169 GCA_036259235.1 Longimicrobium sp.
GGGGCGCGGCGCGCTTCATGGGGAGATACGTCACGCACGAAGGAGAGCTAACGCGCATGGCTACCGCGCCCAACACCCGCGGGCTCTGGACCGCCCTGCGGTATCGCGGCGGCGAGGGGATGTGGACCTGGCTCCTGCACCGGGTCACCGGGCTCGGCATCCTGGCCTTCCTCATCGTCCACGTCGTCGACACCGCCGTGGTCATCTACTGGCCGGACTTCTACGACCACACGCTCGACATCTACCGCTCCCCGTTCTTCCGCGTGGCGGAGCTGCTGATCTTCTTCTCCGTCCTCTACCACGCGCTCAACGGGCTGCGGATCATCGTCCAGGACTTCGCCCCCGCGGCCATGCGCCACCAGAAGCGGCTGGCGCTGGCCGCCGTGGTCGGCACGGCCATCCTCATCCTCCCCGTCGCCTGGATCATGCTGGCGCCCCTCTTCGGGCTCGCCGACGAGCCGGGGACCGAGCGCCACCGCGCCCGCGTGGAGGCGCGCGGCGGCGAGGTGACGCATTCGGCCGCCCCCGTGACGGAGGGCGAGGGATGAGCACGCGGACCGAGGCCCCGCGCTCGCGCGGGGCGGCCCGCCGCGGCGGCGGGTACAGCCAGCCGGCCCGGAGGGACCAGCGGAGCAACTTCGAGCTCTATTCCTGGTTCTTCATGCGGATCTCGGGGCTCTTCCTGATCTTCATGGCGCTCTACCACCTGGTGTGGTGGAACCTGGTGGTCGGCGTCGAGCACCTCTCCGCCGACCTGGTCCGCGAGCGGTGGGCCAACCCCTTCTGGAGGCTCTTCAACGTGGGGCTGGCGACCTTCGCCATGCTCCACGGGCTGAACGGGCTCCGCTATTCCATCGAGGACTACGTCCGCCGTCCGGGACTCCGCATCGTGGTGAAGGCCGTCGCCTACACCGTCGTGCTGGGGGCCCTGGCCTGGGGCGTCTTCGCGCTGTTGACCTTCGATCCCGCGATCCCCGGGCGAGCGGCATGATCCACACGCACACGTACGACGCCCTGGTGGTGGGGGGCGGCGGCGCGGGGCTGATGACGGCCATCTACCTCTCGCGCAACCCCAACCTCCGCACGGCGGTCATCTCCAAGCTCTACCCCACGCGCTCGCACACCGGGGCCGCGCAGGGCGGGGTCTGCGCCGCCCTCGCCAACCTCGAGGAGGACCACCCCGAGTGGCACGCGTTCGACACCGTGAAGGGGTCGGACTACCTGGGCGACCAGGACGCCATCGAGATCATGTGCGAGGAGGCGGTCCACGTCATCATCGAGCTGGAGCACATGGGGCTCCCGTTCTCCCGCACCCCCGACGGGAAGATCGCCCAGCGCCCCTTCGGCGGGCACACGCACCACTTCGGGGAGGGCCCGGTGCGCCGCTCCTGCTACGCGGCCGACCGCACCGGCCACATGATCCTCCAGACGCTCTACCAGAACTGCATCAAGCAGGGGGTGGAGTTCTTCGACGAGTTCCAGGTGGTCGACGTCCTGCGGAGCGACGACGGCCGCTGCTGCGGGGTCGTGGCGTGGCACGTCCACACGGGCGACCTCCACGTCTTCCACGCCAAGGCGGTGGAGTTCGCCACCGGCGGCTTCGGGCGGATCTGGTCGATCTCCTCCAACGCCCACGCCAACACCGGCGACGGGGTGGCGGTGGCGCTCCGGCGGGGGATCCCGCTGGAGGACATGGAGTTCTACCAGTTCCACCCCACGGGGATCTACCGCCTGGGGATCCTGATCACCGAGGGGGTGCGCGGCGAGGGCGGGGTGCTGCGCAACGACCACGGCGAGCGCTTCATGGAGCGCTACGCGCCCACCATGAAGGACCTGGCGAGCCGCGACGTCGTCTCGCGGGCCATCCACAAGGAGATCCGCGAGGGGCGGGGGATCGGGGGGAAGAAGTACGTCTACCTCGACGCCACCCACCTGGGCGCGGAGGTCATCGAGAACAAGCTCCCCGACATCGCCGACTTCTGCCGGACCTACCTGGGGATCGACCCGGTCAAGGCGCCGATGCCGATCCAGCCCACGGCCCACTACGCCATGGGCGGCATCCCCACCGACGTCCACTGCCGCGTCGTCCTCGGCGCCGACAACACCGTCCTCCCGGGGCTCTACGCGGCCGGCGAGTGCGCGTGCGTCTCGGTGCACGGCGCCAACCGGCTGGGGACCAACTCCCTCCTCGACCTGGTGGTCTTCGGCCGCCGCGGCGGGATGGAGATGGCCCGCTTTTGCGAGACCGCCGACCTCCCGCCGCTCCCGAAGGACCCCACGGCGTTCGTGGAGGCGCAGTTCGGGGCGCTCCTCGGCAACCCCAAGGGCGAGATCGCGGCGAAGATCCGCGAGGAGATGCAGGAGGTGATGCAGGACGACGTCGGCATCTACCGCACGGGGCCGGGGATGGAGAACGCGCTGGCGAAGGTGCGCGAGCTCCAGGCGCGCTTCAAGAACGTGGCGGTGATGGACCGGGGGAAGGCGTTCAACACCGACCTCCTGGAGGCGTGGGAGCTGGGGAACCTCCTCGACCTCGCCGAGGTGACCGCGCTCGCCGCCCTCAACCGCACCGAGAGCCGCGGCGCGCACATGCGCGAGGACTACGAGAAGCGCGACGACGCCAACTGGATGAAGCACTCGCTGGTGACGCGCGGCGACGACGGGAGCCTCGACATCTCGTACAAGCCGGTGACGATCACCCGCTTCCAGCCCAAGGAGCGCGTGTACTGATGAGCACCCAGAGCCTCACCGTCCGCATCCTCCGCTTCAACCCGGAGGCCGACGAGGCGCCGGTGTACCGCGAGTACACGGTGCAGGCCGACCCGACCGACCGGGTGCTGGACGCGCTGAACACGATCAAGTGGTACCAGGACGGCTCGCTGACCTTCCGCCGGAGCTGCGCCCACGGGATCTGCGGCTCCGACGCCATGCGGATCAACGGGACCAACCGGCTGGCGTGCAAGGTCCTGGTCCGCGACGTCGGCAGCCGGGTCACCGTGGAGCCGCTGATGGGCTTCCGGGTGATCAAGGACCTGGTGGTCGACATGGAGCCCTTCTTCGCGCAGTACCGCTCGGTGCTCCCGTTCTTCATCGCCGACAGTCGCACGCCCGAGCGCGAGCGGCTCCAGTCGGTGGACGACCGCGAGCGCTTCGACGACACGACGAAGTGCATCCTCTGCGCGGCGTGCACCACCAGCTGTCCGTCGTTCTGGGCCAACGAGGAGTTCGTGGGCCCTGCGGCGATCGTCAACGCGCACCGCTTCATCTTCGACACGCGCGACTCGGCGGCGCAGGAGCGGCTCGACCTCCTCAACGACCGTGAAGGCGTCTGGCGCTGCCGGACGATCTTCAACTGCACCGAGGCCTGCCCCCGCGAGATCCGCATCACCCAGGCGATCGGCGAGGTGAAGAGGGCCATCCTCTACGGGACGGCGCGGGCGTGACCCACGGCCCGCCGGTCCGGCCCGGCTCCACCCCGTAGACGTTCGGCCCCGCGAGAGATCGCGGGGCCGATCTTTTTGCCCCAGCGGCGGGACGACTTTCCCCGTCCCGGCGATCCTCCGGATTCGCCGGGCTTGCGTTGGTGTACATTCGTACATACATTCCTCATGCGCTTCGAATGGGATTGGAGGAAGGCGAAGGCGAACCTCCAGAAGCACCGGGTGCGGTTCGAGGACGCGGTGGGGGTCTTCTACGACGAGCAGGCGGTGACGGTCGACGACCCCTGCGACGAGGAGGAGCGCTTCGTCACGATCGGGATGGACAACCTGGGCTTGCTGGTGGTGGTGGTGTACACCTGGCGGGGAGAGGCCATCCGGCTGATCTCCGCGCGGAGGGCAACTCGCAACGAGGCGCGGTGGTACGCCGCGGGAGACGAGCCATGAAGGAAGAGTACGATTTCTCCAAGGGGCGCCGCGGGGCCGTGGTCTCGTCCGCGCCCGGGAAGACGCGGATCACCATCCGCCTCGACGACGACGTCCTCGAGTGGTTCCGCGAGCAGGTGAGCGACGCGGGGGGCGGCAACTACCAGTCGCTCATCAACGCCGCCCTCCGCGAGCACGTCCAGCGCGAGCGCGAGCCCCTGGAGGAGACGCTCCGGCGCGTCCTCCGCGAGGAGCTGGGCCGGAGCGGCCGGTAGCGTAAAGCGCGAGCCGGCCCCGCGTACGCCGGCGGGGCCGGTCCGCGCTCCGGGATCGACGCGCGACGTTCGCGTCTTCAGGCCAGCGCGGCGGCGCGGCGCAGGCCGGCGTACTCGAGCGCGGCGAAGGCGGCGACGGCGAGGCCCTGGGCCGCGACGAAGGCGACGCCGAGGGCGGTGGGGGCCACCCACCCGCTCGCCAGGAGGACGAAGGAGTCGACGGCCCAGAGCACGTTGCAGGCGATCAGGATCACCGTCGCGCGCCCGGAGACGGTGGGCCGCTTCGCCACCAGGGCGAGGACGGCGGCGAAGGGGACGAGGAAGAGGCCGGCCCAGCGGAGGAGGCCCGCCGGGAGGCCGAGGAGGCCCGCGAGGCTCCCGGCGGCGACGGCCAGGAGGAGGCCCATGGCGACCGTGGCGGCCGCGTCGAGGAGAAGCGCCCTGCGGAGCGCGGTGTCGGAGCTCGTTCCAGCATGCATCGCGGCATTCTCCGGTTCACGTGGAGGATCGGCCCGCTCGCGTGGTTGTCCGCGCCGCGGGTGGATCTATGTTTAGCCGCGTGTCCGGGGGCTGTCGATTACTTCCCAGGTAAGATCTCGCCGTGACCACTCTCGATGCCGCCGCGCTTCCGTCGTCCGCCACCTCCGCCGGGGCGATGCTGCGGAGCTGGCGCCGGCTGCGGCGCTACAGCCAGCTCGCGCTCGCGCTGCGGGCGGACGTGTCCGCGCGTCACCTGAGCTACGTGGAGACGGGGCGTGCGAAGCCGAGCCGCGAGATGCTGCTGCGGCTGGCCGAGACGCTGGAGATGCCGCACCGCGAGCGGAACGCGCTGTTGATCGCGGGCGGCTTCGCGCCGGAGTACGGGGAGACGCGGCTGGGCGACCCGCTCCTCCGCGAGGTGCGCGAGGCGGTGGACCTCCTCCTCACCAGCCTGGAGCCGTGCCCCGCGCTGGCGGTGGACCGGCGGTGGACGCTGGTGGCCCACAACCGGGCGGCCGGCGCGCTGCTGGCGGGGCTCGCGCCGGAGGTGGCGGAGGCACCGCTCAACGTGCTGCGGGCGAGCCTCCACCCGCGCGGGCTGGCGCCGCGGATCGTCAACCTGGCGCAGTGGCGGGCGCACGTCCTGGAGCGCCTGCGCCGCGACGTGGAGCTCTCGGGTGATCCCGTTCTCGCCGAGCTGCTGGAAGAGCTTCGTGGTTATCCGGCACCGGAGGACAAGCGGCGATCGAACGACGGGGTGTCGGACGGGAAGGGGAGGATGCCGGTGCTGGTGCCGCTCCGGCTGCGCACGGACGCCGGGGTCCTCTCCTTCGTCAGCACGACGACGGTCTTCGGCACCGCCGTGGACGTGACGGTGGCCGAGCTGGCCGTGGAATCGTTCCTCCCCGCGGACGCGGCGACGGCGGTGGCGCTGCGGCGGATGTCCGCGGGGTGACGGCTAGGCGTCGGAGCGCTGGCGGTAGAGGGCGACGATCCGGTCCGCCACCTCGTCCAGCGGGTAGTGCTCGGGGTCGAGGACGTAGTGCTGCGAGACGCCGTCGATGAGGGCGAAGAGGACGGCGGCGTCGATGGGCGGGTCCGCGGCGCCCGCGTCGGCCACGTAGCGCTCCAGCGTGGCGCGGATGGCGGCGGCCCACGCGTGGATGCGCTCGCCCAGTCCTTCGAGGACGGCGGCCTGCATGCGGACGCCGTAGGAGAGGCGCCAGAAGAGGAGGTGGTCGCGGATGATGTCGAAACTGGCGCGGATCAGGCGCTCCACGCGCAGCCGCGGGTCCGGCTCGGCGTCGGCGGCGGCGAAGGAGGCCAGGACGTCGGCCATGCTCTCCTCGAAGAGGGCGCGGAGGAGCGCGTCCTTGCTCTCGAAGTAGTTGTACAGCAGCCCCTGCGACACGCCCGCCGCCTCGGCGATCGTCTTCACCGAGGTGCGCTCGTAGCCGTGGGTGGCGAAGAGCGCCAGCGCGTGCTCCAGGATCCGCGCGCGGCTGGCGGCGCGGAGGCGTTCGTTCTGCTCGGGGGATCGTGGGGACACGCGGTCTCTCTTGTGCGCCGGTTTCAATGAACGTACATTCATTCATCCGACCGCGTCAAGGAGGATGCGCGTCGGTCGCACGATTCGACTTCGATCCGCAGTCGCGCACGAGGTGCACCATGAGCACGATCCTCACCGAAATGCCCGCGGTCCCCGGCTGGGTCGACCGCGAGGCGTATCCCTTCGAGCACCGCTGGGCGGAGCTGCCGGGCGGGCGGCGGATGCACTACGTGGACGAGGGGGCGGGGGAGCCCGTCGTCTTCGTGCACGGGACGCCGACGTGGTCGTTCGAGTGGCGGCACCTGGTTCGCGAGCTGCGGAGCACGCACCGGTGCATCGCGCCCGACCTGCTGGGGTTCGGGCTGTCCGACCGCCCGCGCGACTTCGCGTACACGCCCGAGGCGCACGCGGAAGCCGTCGCGCAGTTCGTCGACGCGCTGGGGCTGGACGGCTTCACGCTGGTGGTGCACGACTTCGGGGGGCCCATCGCGCTCCCGCTGGCGCTCGACGGCTCCGGGCGGGTGCGGCGCGTCGTCGTCCTCAACAGCTGGATGTGGAGCTTCCGGGGCGACGCGGAGATGGAGCGGAAGGCGAAGATCGCGGGAAGCGGGGTAGGGAAGTGGCTCTACCGCAACCTCAACCTCTCGCTCCGCGTCATCGCCCCCAGCGCCTACGGCGACCGGCGGAAGCTGACCCCGGCCATCCACCGGCAGTACCTGGCGCCCTTCGCCGACCGCTGGTCGCGCGGGGCCGTGCTCTGGGCGCTGGCGCGCGCCCTCCTGGGCTCGTCGGAGCACTACGACGCGCTCTGGCGGAAGCGCGACCGGCTCCGCGCCCTCCCGGTCCTCGTCGTCTGGGGCGAGAGGGACGGCGCCTTTCCGCCGCCCATGCTGGCGCGGTGGCGCGAGGCGCTCCCGGAGGCGCGCGTCGTCGCCCTTCCCGTGGGCCACTGGCCGCACGAGGAGGCGCCGGACGAGGTCCTGGCCGCGCTCCGCGACTTCCTCCGCGGCTGAAGGCGGGGGCGGGGAGGGCGGGAGGACGGAGGACGCCTGCGCCCTGTCGCGGGAGCGCGCGCGCCGCTAGACTGCCTCGACGGCCTGTCGTCTCCATGCCCCCGAGCCCGGAGCGGACCGATGGCGCAGCATCGACCGACCCCGTCGTCCTCCCGGCCGGACCGCGGGCGATGAGCTTCTCGCTCGGGCGCTTCGACGTCGGCGCCATGCTCCGCTGCGGGCTCGACCTGCGGCGCGCCGTCCAGGCCTCCGGCACCCTGGAGGAAGCCGCGGGGGCCGTCGTCCAGTACTTCCACGACGAGTGCCGCGACGAGGCGACGGGCGAGCGCCAGTGCGTCCTGGTCCGCTTCTTCAAGACCCACCCCTTCGGCGGGCTCCCCGACGACCTCCAGGCCTTCGCCTGCCGGATGTTCGGGCCCGTGCCGCCGCACGACGACACCCGCTGCCTGGTCCTCCTCGCCACCGCGGGCGCCGAGCCCGAGTGGAACGACCGGCGGCTCTCCCGGGGTCACCAGGCCATCCCCCTCCCCAGCGCCGAGGTGGTGGAGCGCTCGCCGATGGTGGCGCAGCTCATCCGCGAGCTGGGGCTCGACGTGGCGCACGTGGTGGCGCCCCGCCCCGAGCTGATCCGGGGGCTGGAGGGGAAGACCCACGGCGTCTTCCACGTCGCCGAAGCCGCCGGGAGCCCGTACATCCCCGCGCAGGAGGCGTTCGTCCTCCCGCACGGCGTGCGGTCGGTGGTGGGGTGCGGCGGGATCGTGCACGACGGCGACCTGTTCGCGCTCGTCCTCTTCTCGCGCGTCCCCATCCCGGCCGAGAGCGCCGAGCGCTTCCGGCAGATCGCCCTCCAGCTCAAGATCGCCATCCTCCCCGTCGCCACCTCGTTCGCCCCCGCCGCGGCGGTGGAGGCGGCGCCCCCGCCGGCCTGACCGTGCCGTCCGTCGCGCTCCCCCGCTGGCCGCTGCGCTCCGCCGCCCTCGCGCTCGCCC
>DATACF010000724.1:0-3174 GCA_036259235.1 Longimicrobium sp.
GTACGCGCACGACGCCGCAACGGGTAGTCGAGCGCGTACGGACCAGGCGCTCCAATTCAGCCTGGTCTCCGTCGCGCAACTTGATTGTGCGAATTGGCATTGGCATGTCGAGCAATGTAATACTCGGCAGACCAAAATGCACGACATTTCAGTGGCAGTACACTAGTCGAAGAACCGCCGCGCGCAGTGGAAGATGCGGCGCAGCTCGCGCTCGTAGCTGCGGCGGCCGACGAGGCTGTTGCGGGCGACGCCGCCGTTGCCGAGGGAGGCGTGGATGATCTCGGGGCCGCCGGTCGACATCACCACGTGGGTGACGCGGCCGGGGTCTTCGGTGAAGAAGCAGAGGTCGCCCGGGCGGAGGCTCTCGAACTCCGGGCCGGGGTCGATTTCGCGGCCAGCGCGCGACTGCTGGTCGGAGTCGCGGGGGAGGACGTGGCCGTGGAGGCGGTAGACCGCCTGCACGAGCCCCGAGCAGTCGACCCCGCCGTGCGTCACCCCGCCCCAGAGGTACGGCACCCCCAGCCACCGCGTGGCCGTCGCGCACATCGCCGCCCCCTCGGCCGGGAAGGCCAGCGGGCGCACCGCCGCCGCCACCAGCTCCCCCTCGGGGCGCCCCACGCGCCCATCGGGGAGGCGCACCGCGTCGGCCCCCAGCCGCACCGCGCGCGCCCCCCAGGGGAGGCGCATGATCGTCTCGCCGCGGTCGTCGAGCACCTCGGCCCCCAGCGAGATCACGGCGTCGCCGTCGGCGCCCGTCTCCCAGGCGCGGGCGGCGCTCTCGTCCATCAGCGCCACGTAGCCGGCGTGGATCCACCCGATGTAGCCGTCGGGCGAGCGGCACTGGAGCCAGCGCCCCCGGCTCCGCAGCACCACCAGCCGGTTCCCCAGCACCACCTGCGACACCTGCGTCTCGGCCACCCGCGCCCCCGCCAGCATCGGCGCCACGGCGGCCGAGACCAGCGCGTGCACCAGCTCGTCGGGGCCCGCCTCGGGGAGGGTCTGGATCTCGTCGAGGATGGAGACCAGCGGCGACGCCTGCGCCAGCGCGTGCCGGAGCTCCGCCAGCGCGTCGAGCTCCGAGCAGGCGCCCACCAGCGCGATTCCCTCGTCGCGCACCTCGATCGTCACCTCGAAGACCGCCAGGCGCGGATCGGGCGCGTACGCGTCGCGCACCGCCTCGACCGTCGTCTTCAGCGCTTCCGCCGCCGCCTTCACCATCCCTCGCCCCTCGCCAGGACGTCGATGACCGCCGCCACGTCGGCCGGCGTGTTGTAGAGGTGGGGGGAGACCCGCACCGACCCCTCGCGGAGGGTGCAGACGACCCCCGCCCGCTTCAGCGCCCGGAACGCCGCCCCGGAGTCGCGCGACCGGAAGGCGAAGACCCCCGAGCGCCGCCCGGGCGCCAGGTCGCTGACGACCTCGAAGCCGTCGCGCGCCTCCAGGAACTCCACCAGCGGGTCGAGGAGCCCCAGGACGTGGGCGCGGATGCGGTCGATCCCCGTCTCCAGCAGCAGCTCCACCGAGGGGGCGAACCCCGCGTAGTCCTGCCACGGCTGCGTCGCCACCTCGAAGCGCCGCGCCGTCTCCACCAGCTCGTAGCGGTAGTCGCACACCTCGGTGAAGTCGGGCGGCACCCCGGCCATCGACGTCCACCCCACCACCTCGGGCTCCATGCGAGCGACCAGATCGCGCCGCACGTACGCGAAGCCGGTGCCGAAGGGCGAGCAGAGCCACTTCTGCCCCCCCGCCACCAGGACGTCGACCTCCGCCTCGCGGACGTCCACGGGCACCTGCCCCAGCGCCTGGATGGCGTCGACGACGAAGAAGGCGCCCGCCTCGCGGCAGGCCCGGCCGAAGCGCGCCAGGTCGGCGCTGTAGCCGGTGGCGAACTGCACGGCCGAGAGGGCGAGCGCGGCCACGTCGCCCCCCTCCAGCGCCTCTAGGAGCCGCGCCTCGTCCGGGCGCCCCAGCGGATCGGCGGGGACGAGGCCGACGCGCATCCCGCGCGTCCGCTGGAGGTGGAGCCAGGGGTAGACGTTGGCGGGGAACTCCATCTCGCTCACCACGATCCGCTTCCCCCGCTCGAGCGGGAGCGCGTGCGCGGCCAGGTTGACGCCGAAGCTGGTGTTGGGGAGGAGGGCGATCTCGTCCTCGTGCGCCCCCACCAGGCGGGCGGCGGCGCGGCGGGCGCGGACCAGCGTGGGCTCGAAGTCGTCGCCGGTGAGCGCGTGCCCCGCGGCGCGGCGCCGGTTGAAGGCGTCGACGGCGCGGAGGGAGCGCTGGGGGAGCGGCCCCAGCGACGCGGCGTTCAGGAAGGGCGTGCTTCCGACCGCGGGGAACTCCGCCTCGCGGAGCGCCTCGGCGTCGATGGGCGCGAGGGTGGATTGCGCGGAGGTGGACAACAGGGCAATCTGCTCGGGTCTGGGATTTGGATCGGCCAGAATAACCTGGACGGCGGCGCGGCGAAAGTGCGGCTCCGGCGGACGTATTCGCGGTCCCGGATGGACACCCGTGTCGGACGCGGTCCCCCAGGCCGAACCCGGCTAAAGCCGTGCCGTTCCAGGCCCCCGGTTTCGACCGGGGGTGGCGCCACCGGGGCCGGCCGAAACGCACCAACGCACCAACGCACTCACGCACTCACGCACTTGTTTTCGAAATGAGAATCACCGCCCTCACCCCGCTGAAGAACGACCCCGACCGCGTGGACGTGCACGTGGACGGGCGGCTCCGCTTCGGCCTCGCGGCGGAGATCGTCTATTCCGAGGGGCTGCGGGTGGGCGACGAGGTTACGGAGGCGCGGCTGGAGGCGCTGGAGCGGCGCGACCAGGGGTGGCGGGCGCGCGAGGCGGCGCTCGTCCTCCTCTCGTACCGCCCGCGCTCGGCGGCCGAGCTCCGGCGGCGGCTGGAGCGGAAGGGGTTCGACGCGGCGGTGGCGGCCGAGACCGTCGAGGCGCTGGGCGGGGTGGGGCTGGTCGACGACCCGAGCTTCGCCGAGGTCTTCGTCCGCGACCGCGTGCGCCTCAAGCCCCACGGCCCCCGCCGCCTCGCGCAGGAGCTGCGGACGAAGACCTCGGCGAAGCTCGGGTCGTCGACCAGCCCCACCCCTGGTCGCGCCGCTCCAGCGCCTCCAGCCGCGCCTCCGTAACCTCGTCGCCCACCCGCAGCCCCTCGGAA
>DATACF010000725.1:0-6943 GCA_036259235.1 Longimicrobium sp.
CGGCGACGCCGCCGAGGTGCGTCGCCGGGGCCGAGCCGTCGGGGGCGGCCGAGCGGAGCTCGCTCCCCGAGAGGAAGAAGACCCGCGCGCCGTCCGGGCTCCACTGCGGGAGGGTCCCCGTTCCCAGGTTCGCGAAGGCCCCGTTGCCGTAGACGATGACCCCGCTTCCCGAGCGGGCGGCGATCCGCGTCCCCGCCGGCGACCAGGCGGGGGCGTCGAAGGGGCAGGCGCAGAAGATCGGGTCGGGTCCGCCGGGGCCCTCGGTCCGCAGCGAGCTGCCGCTGAACGTCGCCGGGACCTCGAGGTCGGGCCGCACGTAGTCGTCCTCGACGTACGCCACCCGGTCTCCGGAGGGCGCCCAGGCCAGGGCGCGGTACTCGCCCGGGTCCGACCCCGTCACCCCCTGCCAGCGCCCGGTCCGCGGGTCGAGGAGGAAGACCCCCCCGGCCGACGGCGCCGGGCCGGGCGCGCGGGTGGTCCCCGCCAGGACGAGCCCCTCCGGCGCGGGGAGGAAGACGCCGGCCGTGCCGGAGAGCGCCCCCACCGTGGCGCGGATCACCTGCGGGCCCGGCGTCCCCAGCGTCCACCCGATGGAGGCGACGGTGGTGGGCCCGTGCTCCGGGACGGTGCTCGCCGGCTGGCTGGGGCTCCCGCCCCCTTCCACCACCGTCCACGTCACCGTCGCGCCGGGCGAGAGGTTCCCGTACGCGTCGCGGACGTACGCGGTGACGATGGACGAGACCGGAGTCCCCAGCCCGCCCGAGGGGTGGGAGGCGGTCAGCGTGACCGACGCCGGCGCGCCCCCCCGGGCCTCCGCCCGGGCGGTGTCGGCCACGAAGCGCTTGGGCCCCGTCCTCACGCGCGCCACGATGCCGCGCTCCCCGGCCCGGGTCCCCAGCGTCCACTCCACGCGCGCCTCGCCCGCGGCGTCGGTGCGCGCCGAGTCGGCCGAGACGGCGTCGTCGGCGGCCGGGTTCACGGGGCCGAAATGGACCCACTGGCCGGCGACGGGGCGCTTGGCGGTGTCGACCACCCGCACCACCACCGGCGCCGGGAGCTTCGAGGCCACCGTGCCGGTCTGCCCGTTTCCCGCGACGACCCACGCCCGGAGCACCGGGGGCGGGCGGCGGGTCGGGAGCTCCACCCCCGTCCCCAGCGACGGCCCGGTGGGGGGCACGCGCGCGGCGTCGCACCCGCCCGCGGCGAGGGCGAGCGCGGCGGCGAAGGGGAGGGCGAGCGAATGGGGGCGGCGGGGCGTGGAGAGGGGCATCGTCGGGGACTCCGGGACTCGGCGGGGGACCTCTGCGGGCCGGCGGGACGCCAATGCAGGTGGCGGGAAACGGACGATCGAGAAATCCGCGACATGCTCGTTTCCGGGAGATGCGCGAGGAGGCGCGTCCTCCGCCCCGATCAGACGCCCCGGGCAGGGCGGAGGTCACAGGGAACGAGCGTTCGTCGCCTTGACGCCGCCGCGCGTTTCCGGCACTTTGACCCGATGAGCGCACCCACGGAAACCACGCGCGAGCACGACCTCCTCGCGCGCTTCCGCGCGGGGCAGAGGGTGGCCCTCGCCCGCGCGATCTCGATGGTCGAGGACGCCCGCCCCGGCTTCGAGCGCATCCTCCACGACCTCCACCCGGACATGGGGCGCGCCCACCGCGTGGGCGTCACCGGCCCCCCCGGCGCCGGGAAGTCGACGCTGACCTCCAAGCTCGCCCTCCACTTCCGGGAGCAGGGCGAGACGGTGGGGATCGTGGCCGTCGACCCCTCGTCGCCCTTCACCGGCGGCGCGCTCCTGGGCGACCGGATCCGGATGAACAACATCTCCACCGACCCCGGTGTGTTCATCCGCTCCATGGCCACCCGCGGCGCCCTCGGCGGGCTGGCCACGACCACCAAGGAGGTGGCCGACCTCCTGGCCGCGTACGGCTTCGACCGGGTGGTGATGGAGACCGTCGGCGTCGGCCAGTCGGAGCTCGACATCGCCGGCACCGCCGACACCAGCGTCGTCGTCCTCGTCCCCGAGTCGGGCGACTCCATCCAGGCGATGAAGGCGGGGCTGATGGAGATCGCCGACGTCTTCGTCATCAACAAGGCCGACCGCCCCGGCGCCGACCGGCTGGCGCAGGAGATCGAGGTCATGCTCCACATGCGCCTCGGCGACCTGCCCCAGAACGCCGGCCACCACGGCGTCTCCCTCAAGTCGGTGGGCCGCGCCGCCCGCGAGGGCGTCCGCCAGCGCGCCGAGGACGCGGGCGCCTGGGCCATCCCGGTGATCCGCACCGTGGCCCAGGACGGGACGGGCGTCGACGAGCTGGCGCGAACGCTCGACCGCCACCGGGTGTACCTGGAGTCTTCCGGCGAGCTCTCGCGGCGGCGCAGGGCGCGGCTGGCCGAGCGGGTGCGCGCCGTGGTGGAGCGGCGGTTGCAGCGTCTGGCGTGGCGGAGCGGGCGCGGCGAGGAGATCCTGGACGGGTCGCTCGCCGCGCTGGAGTCCGGCGAGACCTCGCCGTACGCGGTGGCGGAGGAGATCGTGAGGGAGCTCGGGGTGAACCCCCGCTGAAATCAATCGAGAGAGCCAACCATGAGCGTCGTCGAGCGGAACGTCCCCCCGGCCGACCTGCCGGAGCGGATCCGGGAGAAGGAGAAGGAGCTGGAGACCCTGAAGTCGTCGCTGGCCGCGTGGGAGGGCGCCTGCGAGCGCGCCCCGAAGCGCGAAGGCGGCTTCACCACCGTCTCCGGCGCCGAGGTCGAGCCGCTCTACACCCCCCTCGACCGCCCCTTCCCGGGCGCCGAGGAGGCGGCGTACTACAACGCCCGGATCGGCTTCCCCGGCGAGTTCCCCTTCACCCGGGGGCCGTACGGGACCATGTACCGCACCCGGCTCTGGACCATGCGCCAGTTCGCCGGCTTCGGGACCGCCGAGGAGACCAACGCGCGCTACCACTTCCTCCTCCAGCGCGGCCAGACGGGGCTTTCGGTGGCCTTCGACTTCCCCACGCTGATGGGGTACGACTCCGACCACCCCCGGAGCCTCGGCGAGGTGGGGAAGTGCGGCGTCGCCATCTCCTCCCTCGACGACATGGAGACCCTGTTCGGCGGGATCCCGCTCGACCAGGTGTCGGTGTCGATGACGATCAACGGCCCGGCCATCATCCTCTTCGCCTTCTACATGGTGGCGGCCGAGAAGCAGGGCGTCCCCTTCCACAAGCTCCGCGGGACGGTCCAGAACGACATCCTCAAGGAGTACCAGGCGCAGCACGCGTGGGTCTACCCCCCCGAGCCGGCGCTCCGGCTGGTGATCGACATGTTCGAGTGGGCGTCGAAGAACGCGCCCAAGTACAACCCGGTCTCCATCTCCGGCTACCACATCCGCGAGGCGGGCGCAACGGCCGCGCAGGAGCTGGCGTACACGCTCCGCAACGGCTTCGAGTACGTCGAGCGGGGGATCGCCCGCGGGCTCGACGTCGACGACTTCGCGCCGCGGCTCTCCTTCTTCTGGGACGTCCACAACGACTTCTTCGAGGAGATCGCCAAGTTCCGCGCCGCCCGACGGATCTGGGCGCGGACGCTGCGCGACAGGTACGGCGCGAAGAACCCCGAGAGCTGGCGCCTCCGCACCCACGCGCAGACCGCCGGGGTGACGCTGACCGCGCAGCAGCCCGAGAACAACATCGTCCGCGTGGCCTACCAGGCGCTCGCGGCGGTCCTGGGCGGGACGCAGAGCCTCCACACCAACTCGATGGACGAGACGCTGGCGCTCCCCACCGAGAAGGCGGTGCAGATCGCCCTCCGCACCCAGCAGGTGCTGGCGTACGAGACGGGGGTGGCCAACACCATCGACCCGCTCGCCGGCTCGTACTACGTCGAGGCGCTCACCGACCGGATGGAGGCCGAGGCCGAGGCGATCTTCGCCGAGATCGACGCGCTGGGCGGGGTGGTGCCGGGGATCGAGCGCGGCTACTTCCAGCGCGAGATCGCCCGCAGCGCCATGCGCCAGCAGGTCGAGATCGAGACGGGCGAGCGGGTGATCGTCGGCGTCAACGAGTTCACCGTCGAGGGCGAGACCCTCGAGATCCCGCTCCTGCGGATCGGCGAGGAGGCCGAGCGGCGGCAGCGCGAGCGGATGGCCGCCATGCGCGCCCGCCGCGACCAGGGCGAGGTCGACCGCACCCTCGCCGCCCTCCAGGAGGCCGCGCGCTCGGGCGCCAACGTCGTCCCGCCCCTCCTCGACGCGGTGCGGGCGTACGCCACGCTCTACGAGATCCGCCACGCGATGGAGGACGTCTTCGGCGCCTACCAGGAGCCGGTGTTCTTCTAAAAGGATGCGGCCATGTCGAACGCTGCCGCGGCCCAGGTCCCGCTCGTCACGGCCGACGAGCTCCTCCGGATCCCCGACGACGGGCTCCGGCGCGAGCTCGTCCGCGGTGAGGTGCGGGAGATGACGCCCGCGGGCCGTCCTCACGGAAAGGTGGCGCTTCGGATCGGGGCGCGCCTGGAGACGTACGTGTCCGCGCACGGTCTCGGCGAGGCGTACGCGGCGGAGACGGGGTTCAGGCTCGCCTCCAACCCGGATACCGTCCTCGCGCCCGACGTCTCCTTCGTCCGCAGCGAGCGGCTGCCCGAGCTGCAGGCCGAGGGCTTGATCTCCGGCCCGCCGGATCTCGCGGTCGAGGTCGTTTCGCCCCGCGACTCGTTCGGTGACGTCCAGGCCAAGGTCTTCGAGTGGCTCGCCGCGGGGTGCCGGATGGTCGTGGTCGTGGATCCGCGGCGCCGCGCGTCCACCGTCTACCGCTCCCGCAGCGACGTCGTCCTCCTCACCGAGAACGACGTGCTCGACGGCGATGACGTGGTCCCCGGCTGGACGCTGCCGCTCCGGGAGCTGTTCTTGTAGCCAGACGTCCGGGTCACGGATCGTCGAAGCCGGGTGTCTCGGGACGCCCGGCTTTCTATTTTGAGAGCAGGGGTTGATCTCGCGCACGTGCCTGGCTATGGTCATTCTGACCAGAAGTGGAGGATTGTCATGTCAAGGAAAGCACTCTCGGTCGCCGAAGCGAAGGCGACGCTGTCCGAGCAAATCCGCGAGGTGGAGAATGGTGAGCCCGTGCTGATCACCCGGCATGGGCGACCGGTGGTGGCACTGGTTCGAGCGGAGGACCTGGACCAGCTCGAGCGGCTGCGCGCCGCGGGGCCGCAGGGCGGGTTGGCGAGCATCGCCGGAGGGTGGGAGGGTTCGGACGAACTCGCGGACCTTCTCGCGGGGTCGCACCGCACCGCCGGGCGCGAGGGCGCGGAGCTGGACGCGGACTGATGCCGTACCTCTTCGACACCGACGCGATCTCGGAGCTGCTGCGGCCGAAACCGCTGGAGGCGTACGTCACCTGGCTGAAGACCGTCCCCCGCGACGAGCAGTTCACGAGCGCCGTGACGGTCGGCGAGCTTTACAAGGGCGCGTTCCGCTCCCCCGCCCGGGAGCGCCACCTCTCCAACATCGAGCAGCGCGTCCTCCCGGCCGTCACGGTCCTCCCTTACGACGTGGCGGTGGCGCGCGTCTTCGGCGAGACCCGCGCCGCGCTGGAGCAGGCCGGCACTCCGCTCGCCGACGCCGACCTCCAGATCGCCGCCACGGCCCTGCACCACGGCCTGGAGCTGGTGACCGGCAACTTCCGCCATTTCGAGCGCATCCCCCGCCTCCGCCTCCACCGCGCCCTCGCCGACGCGCGCCGCTCCTCCTGAAGCGTCGCCTCCGTCTCGCGGTCCCGATCCACCCCACGTCTTCCCGCCGCAACCCCCGGCACCGTACTTTCGTACTGCCGTACTCACGCACTCACGCACTCACGCACTCCGGAGACCTTGGCCGGCATCCTCTCCCTCCTGATGGGCCGCGAGCTCTGCGGCCGCTACCGTGTCGACTCGGTGATCGGCACGGGGGGGATGGGCGCGGTCTGCCGCGGCTACGACGTCAAGCTGGAGCGCCGGGTGGCCGTCAAGGTGATGACGGCGGTGGTCAAGGACGAGGAGGAGCAGGAGCGGCTCCGCGGGCGCTTCTACCGCGAGGCGCGGGCGGCGGCGCGGCTCCGGCACCCGCACGTGGTGACGGTGCACGACTTCGGCACCGACGAGGCGCTGGGGATCGACTTCCTGGTGATGGAGCTCCTGGAGGGGCGCGACCTGGCCGCGCGCCTCCGCCAGGCCGGCGGCCCCCTCCCGCTGGGCGAGGCCATGGAGGTCCTCCGCGAGGGGTGCATGGGGCTGGCGGCGGGGCACCGCGCGGGGCTCGTCCACCGCGACGTCAAGCCGGGGAACGTCTACCTGGTGGAGGAGCGCGGCGGGTGGGAGGTCAAGCTCCTCGACTTCGGCATCGCGCTGATGAACGACTTCGAGGGCGACACCGTCACCCGCTTCACCGTCGCCGGCGCGCCGCACACCCCCCGCTACGCCTCGCCCGAGCAGCTCGCCGGGGGCGCCTCGCTCACCCCCGCCAGCGACGTCTACTCGCTGGCGCTCACCGGGCTGGAGATGCTGGGGGGCGAGTACCCGCAGGGGCTCAACGCCGACCCCGACCCCCGCGCCGCCGCCCGCGCCGTCAAGCGCCTGGTCGACCGCCGCCCCGAGGTCCCCTTACGCCTGGCCGCCGTCCTCCGCCGCGCCCTCCGCATCGACCCCGCCGGCCGCTTCGCCGACGCCAACGAGCTCCTGGAGGGGCTCCTGGAGGTGGACGCGATCGCCGCCACCTCCGCCGGGCGCCCCGCCTACACCTTCGAGCGCGAGGCCGCGCCCACGCCCCCCCCGCCCACCGCGGCGGCGTCGGCCGCCACCCCGCCGGACGACCGCTCCGTGGGGACGCAGTTCGCCCCGCCCCCCGGGCCGAAGCCCGACCCCCTCTCCGGCCTCCGCCCGCCGCTGGACGGAGCCGCGCTCGCCGCCACCGGGACCGCCGCGC
>DATACF010000726.1:0-3823 GCA_036259235.1 Longimicrobium sp.
CCGCGGCGGCCCCGAGCGGATCGTGATCGTCGGCGCGGGGGCCGCGGGGGCGGCGGCGGCCACGGAGCTCCGGCGGCAGGGGTACGCGGGGGCGATCACCCTCCTCGGCGCCGAGCCGTCGGCGCCGTACGACCGGCCGAACCTCTCCAAGGACTACCTCGCCGGCTCCGCGCCCGAGGAGTGGCTCCCGCTCCACCCCGACGAGTTCTGGCGCGACGAGGGGATCGAGCTGCTCACGGGCACGCGCGCCGCGCGGCTGGACCTGCCGGCGCGCGAGGTGCTCACGCTGACGGGGGGGAGGCACCGCTACGACGGCCTCCTCCTGGCGACCGGCGCGGAGCCGGTCCGCCTCCCGCTGGCCACGCACGCCCTCCCCCACGTCCACTACCTCCGCTCCCTCGCGGACTCCCGCGCCATCGTCGAGGCGGCCGGCGCGGCGCGGCGGGCCGTGGTGGTGGGGGCGAGCTTCATCGGCCTCGAGGCGGCCGCCGCGCTCCGGGCCCGCGGCCTGGAGGTGCGTGTCGTCGCTCCCCACCGGCATCCGCTGGAGCGGGTCCTGGGGCCGGAGGCCGGCGCGTACCTCCGCTCGGTGCACGAGGCGCACGGCGTGGCCTTCGACCTGGGGGAGGAAGTCGTCTCGATCGATCGCGACCGCGTCGGGCTCCGGAGCGGGCGGACGCTTCCGGCCGACCTGGTCGTGGTCGGGATCGGCGTGCGCCCCGGGGTGGGCCTCGCCTCGTGGGCGGGGCTCCGCCTCCACCAGGCCGCGGTCGCCGTCGACGAGCGCCTGCAGACGAGCGCGCCGGACGTCTACGCGGCCGGCGACCTCGTCGCCTGGCCCGACCCGCGGTCGGGGACGTTGATCCGCTCCGAGCACTGGGTGGTGGCCATGCGGCAGGGGCAGACCGCCGCGCGCAACCTGCTGGGGCTCGGCGAGCGGTTCGACGCCGTCCCGTTCTTCTGGAGCGCGCACTTCGACACCACCGTCCGCTACGTGGGCCACGCCGAGCGGTGGGACCGCGTCGACACGGAGGGCGACCCCGGGACCGGGGCGTGGACCCTCGCCTACCGCGCGGGCGCGCCCGGGGGCGGAGAGCGGACGCTCGCCGTGGCCACCCTCGGCCGCGACCCCGACAGCCTCCGCGCCGAGCGGGCGCTGGAGCGCTACGACTGGGACGCGCTCGAGGCGCTGGTGCCGTCCCGCCAGCCGGCCGCCGCCCATGGGTGAGGCCACGCTCGCGCGCCGCGCCCCCGCGGCCGGGAAGGCGGCCGCCCGTGCCGACGGGACGGAGCTCGGCGCCCTCGCGCGGCGGATGCTCGAGCTCCTCGGCGAGGACCCGGACCGCCCGGGGCTGGTGAAGACCCCGGAGCGCGTCGAGCGGAGCCTCCGGTGGCTCACCCGGGGGTACGCGCTCTCGGCGGAGGACGCCGTCGGCGACGCCGTCTTCGACGAGGGGCACGACGACCTCGTCCTGGTGCGGGACATCGAGATGTACTCGCTCTGCGAGCACCACCTCCTCCCCTTCTTCGGGAAGGTCCACGTGGCCTACATCCCGGACGGGAGGATCGTCGGGCTCAGCAAGCTCCCGAGGCTGGTCGAGGTGTTCGCCCGGAGGCTGCAGGTCCAGGAGCGCCTGACCGAGCAGATCGCCTCGGCGCTGATGGAGATCCTCCGCCCCCGGGGCGTCGGCGTCGTGGTCGAGGCCGAGCACCTCTGCATGAGGATGCGGGGGGTGGAGAAGCAGGGCTCGCGGACGATCACCAGCGCGATGAAGGGCGTCTTCCGCGACGACCTCCGCACGCGCGAGGAGCTCCTGCGCATGCTGCGCTCCGGGTGAGCTCCGCGTCCGTGCCCTCTGTGTCCTGTGGGAGATCAAGCCGTATCAGGCCGCCGTCTCCACCGGGACCAGGCGGATGCGGGGGATCGGAAGGGTCGAGAGCGGCGCCTCGACCGACTCTGGGACCGGCGCCACCTGGAAGCGCCCGACGAGCGCCTGGAGCTCGCGCGCGGTGGCGGCCAGCGAGCCGGGGTCGCGCGCCGCGCCATCCGCGCCCGCGATGGCCGAGAGCTGCTCCACCGCCGCCAGCACCTGGTCGCCCATCGCGGCCATCTCCTCGGCCGAGGCCGCGCTCTCGGCCGCCGTCTGTGCCACGACGTCGACCATCGACGCCACCTGGGGGATCTCGCCCGCCATCCCCCGCGCCAGCCCCGCGATCCCCCGCACCTGCGCGTGGGTGCGCTCGACGGCGCCGAGAATCGACTCCAGCGCGTCGCCCGCCTCGCGGGCCATCTCGGTCCGCGCCTGCACCGTCTCGGTCCGCGCCCGCATGGACGACACCGAGTCGCCGATGGCGCGCCGCATCCCCTCCACCAGCTCCGCCGTGCGCGCCGCCTGCCCGGCCGACTGGCTCGCCAGCTTCCGCACCTCGTCGGCGACGACCGCGAAGCCCCGCCCGTGCTCGCCCGCGCGCGCCGCCTCGATGGCGGCGTTGAGCGCCAGGAGGTTGGTCTGCGAGGCGATCCGCGACACCACCTGCACGAACTCGCCGATCTGGGCCGAGTACGCCCCCAGCGCCTCCACCTGCCCGGCGCCCTCCAGCGCGGCCTCGCGCACCTGGAGCATCCCGGCCACCGCCTCGCGCACCGTCTCGCCCCCGTGGCGCGCCATCCGGAGCGCGGCGTCGGCCTCGCGCTCGATCTCGGCCGCGTCGCCCGCCACCCGGCGCACCCCGTCGGCCAGCCCGCGGACGACGGACTGCGCCCGCCGCGCCGCGTCGGCCTGCGCCTGCGCCCCGGCGGCGATCTCGCCCACGACCCCCTTCAGCTCGCGCCCCGCCGTCCCCGTCTCGCCCGCGATCCCGGCCAGCGACCCGCTCACCTCGCCCAGTCGCGCGCTGGTGGCGCCAATGGGGACGACCAGCCGCTGGAGGTCGGCCGTCATCCGGTTGAAGGCGGTCGCCAGACGCGCCGTCTCGTCCTCACCGACCACGGGGAGGGTGCGCGCCAGGTCGCCCGCCGCCACCCGCTCGGCCCCGCGCACCGCCTCGCGGAGCGGTCCCACGATCCCTCGCACGATCCCGCGCGCCATCCAGAAGACGAGGAGCGTGCCGGCGGCCGAGAGGAGGAGGAGCTCGGCCAGCGTGAGCGCCAGCTGCCGGCGCGAGGCGCGCTCCAGCGCCGCCAGCCGGGCGTCGCCCTCGCGCTGGAGGCGGGCCACCAGCGTATCCATGGCGTCGGTGGGGGCGCGGTCGATCCCCCGCACCGCCGCGTCCACCGCCCGGTGCGCGGCGGGGTCGGCGCGGTCGTAGCGGACCAGCGCCGCGCGGTAGCGCTCGCCCAGGCGCGCGTGGGTGGCGAGGAGCGCGTCGACCGGCGCGGTGGGGCGCCCCTCGGCTGCCAGCATGGCGCGCACGCGCTCCAGCCCATCGCGGACCGCCGCCTCCTCTTCGCCGAACCCCGTCAGGTAGCGGTCGAACATCGCCGGGTCGTGGCCACGGAGGAGGACGTTCTTCCACTCCTGCACCTGCTTCTTGAAATGCACCTGCGCCTCGCGCGCCTCGTCGTTGTAGCGCGCCACCCGGCGCCCCGCCTCGACGGCGTCCTCGACCTTGCCGAGGGCCGCGCGCACCTGCACCGCCGCCACCGCCATCAGCGCGGCGAGCGCGAGCGTGCTCGCCCCCGCCAGCCAGAGGAGCCGCGCGCGGATGCTCCGCCGGCCGAAGCCCGCGGGGCGCCCGTGCGCGGCCCGGTCCGCGTCCGTCATCGGCACCGTGTCCCAGGGAAGCGTCTCGTCGTCTCCCCGCCGGGGCTCTCCCGGCGGGG
>DATACF010000727.1:0-4311 GCA_036259235.1 Longimicrobium sp.
TCGGCCGCCGCGGCGCCGTGCCCGGCCCCGTGCGCCGCGCCGCCGCCGTGCGCCTCGTCCATCATCCGCCGCAGCTCCGGGTCGGCGTCGACGCGCGCGCGGATCACCGGGTCGGCCATCATCCGCTCGTGCAGCTCCATCATCCGCTCCGGGCTCGGCGCCGCCGCCCCGCCGCGCCCCCGCCCGTGCGCGTCGAGCGCCGCGTCATGACCGGCGTGCGAGGGGGCGGCGTTCGATTCCGCGTGCCCGGCGTGGGGCGGTGCGGCGTCCGACTCGGCGTGGCCGGCGTGGGACGGCGCGGCGTTCCCCTGGCCGCCGTGGGACGGCGCGGCGTTCCCCTGGCCGCCGTGACCCATGGCACCGTGGTCCATCGCGGCCATCACCGCGCCGCGGGGGAGGGTGGGCTCGGGGAAGGCGGCGAGGAAGCCGGTGACCGGGCCGCCCATGTTGTGGGCGCCCATCGCCAGCGACATCTCGCGCCACTCGTCGACGCTCATCACGAACGACGTGGCGTCGCGGTAGCGGCGGGCGGCGGTGAGGATCTCCTCGCGCTTCCGGTCGCGCGGCACCTCGGGCGAGGCGAGGATGTCGGAGATCACGTCGTGCATCCCGTGGAGGTTGTCGAAGATGATCGCCGCCTCGGGGTAGCGCGCCGCGAAGGTGGGGGCGATGGCCGCCGTCATCGGCATCACCCGCGGCATGTTGGTGGGCGCGTCCACCAGCATCTGCCGGAAGCGCGTCACCGCCGCCGTCACCCCCACCTGCCGCTCGTCCACCGTCCGCCCGGTCAGGAGCGGCTCGTAGAGCCCCACCTGGAGCCAGTGGTAGCCCCAGATCAGCCCGTTGAACTTGGGATACTTCTCGCGGAAGGCCGTGGAGTAGTACTGCCCCTCCATCAGCTCCATGCTCTTCGGCCGCGAGCTGAAGGCGAGCTCCGGGCGCGACTTGTAGTACGCGACCAGCGCCGCCACCTCGGCGTCCTTCCGGGCCTGCGACAGCCGCTCGTCGGCCAGGACGTCGTAGACCTGCCGGTGGAGGATGTGCGCCCACTCGAACATCGCCTTGGCCTCGGGCGCCAGCTTGGCGTATTCGACCTCGATGGCCCCCTCCTCCAGCGGGAGGCGGGGCGGCGAGACGAGCAGCTTGCGGGTGACGAAGCCGTACTCGTCCTCCTCCAGCTCGCCCACCGGCGCGCCGGGCTTCGTGTACAGCACCTCGTAGAGGATGGCGTGCCCGTAGTCGAAGGCGTTGAAGAGCCGGTCGGCCTGCGGGTACTGGCGGCGGAAGACCCAGTTGTGGCTGGCCGGGAGGTAGAACTGCTCGTGCACCCGCGCCCACTGCGCCGCCGCGGGCGCCGCCGCCCCCCCCAGCGCCAGCGCGACGGCGGCGCCGGTCAGCGCGCGCCGGGCGCTCCCGCGCATGAGTCGATCGTTGGAGAACATCGCTCTATCCCTTCTCATCGGCCGATCAGCGAGCGCAGCGCGAAGGCGCGCGCGGTGCCGAAGGTGAAGAACCAGGCCTCGTCGCCGCCGGTGAAGCGGCGCCCGACGCCGAGGTCGACGTTGAGCTGGGGGCTCAGCTGGTAGCGCACCCCCGCCTCGGCCGTCCATGCCAGCTCCGCGCCGCCGTCCAGCGGCTGCTCGGCGAAGACGTCCGCCGTGGCCAGGAGCGAGCGGAGGGGGAAGGCGCGGTCGACCGCCAGCCCCGCCATCCACCGCGACGCCTCGCCCGCCTCCCCGCCCGCGTCCGGCTCGTCGCCGAAGGTATACTGCGCGTTGGCGTGGAAGCGCGCGAAGCGGAAGGTGCGCGTGGCGATCCCCTTCACCGACGGGTAGACGCGGTCCGGCGCCACCCCGCCCACCGGGAGGAGGGCGTCGGCGGCCACGGCGAAGGCGGGGAAGGTCGTGGTCTCGGCGTTGAGGTTGTGGAGCGCGGCGACCTCGATGCCCGCCAGCCCGCCCTCCTCGCCCCCGCCTCCCTGGTCGGCGAGGCGGATGGGAAAGCCCACCTCGACGTGGGTGCGGGGGAGGACGCCGTAGGCGATCTCGGGCGCCACCTCCCAGTGGTAGACGCCCCCCCGCTCGCGCTCCACCCGGAGCGGCGCCAGCTGCAGCTCGAAGGCGTGCCGCTCGGTGGGGAGGGCGTCCTCGACGCGCACGGGGCGCGCGGCGTCGGTGTTGTAGTAGTCGGTCTGGCCGGCCGCGGGGGCGGCCCAGGCCGACGAAGCCGCGAGTGCCGCGGCGATCGCTCGTCTGCGCATTGCGTTGCCTGCTCCGTTTTCGTGCCTCGGGATGGAGGCCGATTTTATCGCGCGTAAAAGCCGCTTGCAAGAACTGGGGCGCGGGGCCCCCCGTCGGCGTCGCTCACTTCGGCTCCGCCGCCTCGGCCCCGTACCCGGCCTCGCGGACGGCTTCCAGGAGCGCTTCGGGCGCCGCGGTGGCGGGATCGTAAGTGATTACCGCCGAACCGGTTGCGAGCTCCACGCGGGCCTCCGACACCCCGGGGACGCCGCCGAGCGCGTGCTCGACGTGGCGCTTGCAGGAGCCGCAGCTCATCCCCGTGACGGCGATCGTCAGCGTGGCTCCGGCTTCGGTCGTGGAATTCATCGTCGTCTCTCCTCGTGACGCGGTTCGCGTGCTCGTTCATCGCCGGGAGGCGCGACTGGCGTTGATACCCCTCCCGGCTATCTATCTAACACGGCTCCCACTCCTCTGTCAAGTAGGGGGAGGGGGTATTTGAAATCGAGCAAAGACAACGAACGGCAGATCTCACGCAGAGGAGCAGAGCTAGCGGATGAACCCCTCTGCTGACTCTGCTCCTCTGCGTGAGATCCGCCGTTCTGGAGTCGGAAATCACACCGTGGCCGGCCAGTCTCCACCGGGGGGAAGCACCCCCTACGTAGAGGGCCCCTCCTCCGGGCGCGACCTGGAGTAGCGCCGCATGAGCGGAGTGACGGAGACGCCGTGGACGACGGCCGAGACGGCGACGGTGGCGAGGACGAGCGAGGCGAGGGTGCGGGAGAGCTCCTCGGGGAGTCCGTGCTGCATGGCGTAGGTGAGGTAGTAGACCGACCCGATCCCCCGGATCCCGAACCAGGCGATCAGCCGCCGCTGCCCGGGGGTGACGCGGGCGCCGGCGAGGCCGGTGAAGACGGCCAGGGGGCGGATGACGAGGAAGAGGAGGGGGAGGAACCAGAGCGCCTCCCGCGGGAGGAAGCTCCACGAGAGCATCCCGCCCAGGAGGAGGACCACCGCCAGCTCGCCGATCCGCTCCAGCTGCTCGGTGAAGCCGAGGGCCGCCTGCGCCATGTACGCCGGCGCCTTCTCGGGGTCGGTGGCGAGCTTCTCGGCCTCCGCGTTGTCGGCGGCCACCGCCACGTCGTCGGGCGGCGCCTCGCCCCCGGTGGCGCGCCGCTCGATCCTCCGCAGCGCCAGCCCCGCCGCGAAGACGGCGAGGAAGCCGTACCCGTGGAGGAGGAGCGCCGCCCCGTACGCCAGCGCGATCAGCCCCAGCGCCAGGAAGTCGTCGAGCCCCACCCCCTCGCGGTGCGTCTTCCGGAGGTGGAGGACGAGGCGCCCCACCAGCGTCCCCAGGAGCGCCCCCACCGCCAGCCCCGCCGCCACCGCCCAGAGGAGGTCCACGGCGAACCATCGCCACCCGCTCGCCCCCAGGTCGTGGAGCCCCAGGAGCCCCAGCCCCAGCATCACGAAGGGGAAGGCGGTGCCGTCGTTGAGCCCCGCCTCGCCGGTGAGGCCGAAGCGGAGGCGGTCGCGGTCGGTGGGGCGGGTGACCTGGACGTCGGAGGCCAGGACCGGGTCGGTGGGCGCCAGCACCGCCCCCAGGAGGACCGCCGCCCCCCACGAGAGCCCCATCGCCCCCACGCCGACGAGCGCCACCAGCGCCACGGTGAGCGTCATCGACACCGTGGCCAGCCGAACGGGGAGCACCCACCGCCCGTCCGAGAAGGGAACGCGGAGCTTGAGCCCGGCGGCGAAGAGGGAGACGAGGACGGCGACCTCGGTGATCCGCTCCCACACCGCCGACTGCGTGTAGAGGTCGACGTCGAGGAGCCCCGCCCCGTGCGGCCCCAGCGCGAAGCCGGCCGCCAGGTAGAGCATGGCCGTGCTGAGCGGGAGGCGCCGCACCACCGAGCGGGTCAGCGCCATCCCTACGAAGAGGAGGCCGACGATGACGAACCAGGCCGCTCCCTCCATGGACGCCGGGGGCTCGGGGAATGGGAGACGCGTGCAGCGGGTGCGTCGAAGCTTCAGCCCCAGGGGGAAGCGCGATCCGTGCCGCGGCGGGGGGGGG
>DATACF010000728.1:0-10709 GCA_036259235.1 Longimicrobium sp.
CGACCATTGAGGCCGGCCCCCGCGCGGGGGACCCCGAAAGCGGGAGGGTCAGGGGAAGACGGGGAGGTCGAGGCCGAGGAAGACCATCCGGCGGACCGAGCCCACCTCCTCCCCCGCGGCGTCGCGGGCGGCGGGGACGTAGCTGGCGCCCACGCCCACGGCGAAGGGGAGCTTCCCCAGACCCAGGACGACGAAGGCGCCGGGGGTGAAGACCTTCTCCAGCACCGCCTCCTCCGCGGGGTCCTCCTCGTTGAGCCGCCGCGCCGCGATGGCGCCCAGGTCGAGGAGCTGGACGAAGCCGCCCAGCGAGAAGCCGTGGCGCTCGAAGACCGGCCAGCGCGTCTGGGCCAGCGGGACCCCGACCTCCACCCCCACCGGGAGGTAGAGTCCCCGGTAGGCGTCGCGGTCGCGGAGCGAGTCGGCGCGGGCGAGGAGGCGCTCGTCGCCGACGGTGCCCCCCAGGTAGGCGTTCAGGCGGACGTACATCCCGCGCCCCTCCCGCTTCCCGTAGAAGCCCCCGCTCTGGCCGAGGAAGTTGCGGAACGACGCGCGCATGGCGTCGGCGTCGGGGGCCACGGAGACGTCGGAGGCGAAGGAGAGGAGGCGGAGCTGCCGGGGGGTGAGGAGGCAGGCGAAGGTCACCTCGCTCCGGTCGCGGTCGAGCTCGGCGGGCGCCTCGCGCATCTCCCGCCGCACCCGCCGCCCGTCCGACAGGACCGTGTCGCGCAGCGAGAGCTTGTCCCACCGCTGCCCCATCCGCTGGCACCAGGCGGGGTCGCGCGTGGCGGCCTCGTCGTCGAGGATCTCGCCGGTGAGCGTCACCAGGTTGTGGAGGACGCGCGGGTAGTCGCGGCTGCGCACGTTCGCCATCATCTCGCTGAGCGGGGTGAACATCCCGTCGATCCCGTTCCAGAACTCGGGGTTCTCGTGCTGGAGGATGGCGAGGGGGACGTTCCCCGTCTGGCGGAGGATCTCGGTGTAGATCCCGATCCGCTGCTCGGCCGAGGCGGTGTCCTGCGCGGCCTTCTTGAGCGAGTCGAGGAGGACGGCGACCCGTTCCTTCTGCTCCTGGGCGCGGCGGCCGGCCATCAGCAGCTCGCGGTAGGCGGTGAGGCGGTCGGAGTCGGTCCGCTCGCGCGAGTGGCCGTTGACCGCCATCGAGCGCAGGGTGTACAGCGCCACCGTCTCCGGCGAGACCGGCTCGCCGAGGGCGATGGTCTTCAGCTCCTGCTCGGCGAGGTGGTAGTTGCCGATGTAGGTGGCGAACTCGACGAGGGCGTCGAGCCGGGCGGAGACGATCCGCTTCGGCTGCCCCTTCGACAGCGTGTCCTGCCAGGCGGGGAAGCCCTCCAGGGCGCGGAGGGGGTCGGCCCCGCCCTCCACCTGCCGGAGGTAGCGGAGGAGGTAGAGCGCGATCGCCGTCTGCTCGCGCCGGAGGGTGTCGGCGTCGCTCAGGAGGCGGAAGCGGAGCGTCTGGCCGGCCAGGTTGTCCGGGAGGAGCGAGAGGTCCTCGCGGATGGCGGTGCGCAGCGCGCCCACGGTGGGGAAGTAGTGCCGGCGCGCCTCGGGGCCGAAGAGGACGCAGGTGTGGCGGAGGTAGCTCCCCGTGTCGCGGCAGAGCCGGTCGGCCACCCGGGCGGTGACGTGGACCTGCACCTGCGCGTTGGCGTGCTCCAGGAGCGCGTCGGTGGCGGCCACCAGGAGCGCGGAGGTCCCGCCGAGGACGGGGGGGGCCGCCTTCCCCTCGGGCGTGGGCTCCGCCGCGCCGGGCTCCCGCTCGCCCCCCAGCGCCCGGAGCGCGCGCGCCTGCCGGACGGTGACCAGCGGCCGGTCCATGAAGGGCCGCCCCTGCGCGACGACCCCCGCCTCGGGGACCCCCTCCCCGACCACGAAGCTCCGGATCGCCTCGGCCCGGGCGGTGGCGCGGTCCAGGGAGGTGTCGCCGGGCTCGGGGTAGCCGAAGACGACCACCCGCTCCCCGCCCTCGACCCGGGCCCGGAGCGCGGGGAGGGTCCGCACGATCGCCCGCTTCTGCCCCGCGGTCAGGGTGTCGGCGTCCGCGCTCCACCGCGCGCCGCCGGTGTCGCCCGCCCACCAGGCGTGCCGCCGGGCCAGCGCCTCGGCGGTGTCGCGGTGCGCCACGAGCTCGGCCGCCGGCGGGAGGCCCTGCCGTCCCCACGCGAGGGTGTCGGCGCGGACGAAGTCCTCCCCCGCGCGGGGGACCCGCGTCTCCTCGCAGAACGTCTCGATCCGCCCGGACGGCTCGCCCAGGCGGTTCGGGAAGCGGCAGGCGATGTAGACGTCGCGCGCGGAGACCTTGGTCCCCTTCTCGGCCGCCTCGGGGGCGGACGGCGCCTTCCGGTCGGTCGGCTTCTGCGCGCTCCGCCCTTCCTGCGCGGCGAGCGGCGCGGCGGCCAGGGCGGCGGCGACGAGGGGGACGGCCAGCCCCGCGGCAGCGCGGAGCCGGTGGAGAGCGATGGGCATTTTCCTGGAGGGGTGCGGGGGGCGCGACGGAGACGGGCGGAAACACATGAAGGTGCGGCGGTACAGCTTAACGCGAAAAACCTGCGGCACAAGGATCCCGGTCGAACCTTCGCGAGCGCAGCGCCGAAGCCGACAATCGCCAGGCGCGGCGGTGGGGCGGGGCGGCCGGGTTCGCGCGGAATCGGCCCTAGGGTGCGGGGGGCCGCGCCTCGACCACCGCGTCGCCCGCGGCCACGAAGACGCGGTCGCCGGGGGCCACGGCGACGTCGGCGGTGCCGGTGAAGGGCCCGAAGGCGGGCAAGGTCCCGACGGCGGAGCCGAAGTGGAAGCAGGGGAGGCGCTCGCGCTGGCGTCCGGGGCCCCGGAGCGTCACGGAGGGGTGGAGGTGGCCGGCCAGGACGTAGCCGGCGGGGGAGGGGGCGGGGTGGTGGACGAGGACGAAGGGCGGATCGTGGAGGGGCGCGTCGATGCAGGCGATGCCGAGCTCCGGGGGCGGATCTCCCGCGTGGCGGTCGTGGTTGCCGCGCACCAGCGTCATCTCCACCCCGGCGTGCCGCGTCCGCCAGGCGAGGACGGCGTCGATCACCCGCGGCTGCTTCCCCGCGCGGGCGTGGAAGAGGTCGCCCAGGAAGACGAGGCGCGCGGCGCCGCTCCGCTCCAGCGCGCGGGAGAGGCGGTCGAGCCCCTCGACCGTCGTCCCCCCCGGCACCGCGAGCCCCGCCGCGCGGAAGGCGGCGGCCTTCCCCCAGTGCGCGTCGGCCACCAGGAGCGCCCCGGCGCGGGGCCAGAAGAGCGCGCGCTCGGGGAGGAGGAGGACCGCCTCCCCCGCCACCTCCACCCGGACGCCGGTCACCGGCGGATCCGCGCCTCGCTCACGGGGCCGTGCCGGGGCGGAAGCGGACGTGGACCCGCACCTGGCTCTCCACCGCCTTCCCGTCCACCGTCGCGGGGCGGAAGCGCATCCGCTCGGCCACCCGGAGCGCGGGCTCCACGAAGGCGGTGTTGGGGGCGGTGCGGACCTCCACCCCTGCGACGCTCCCGTCGGCGCGCACCCGCACCGCCACCGAGACGTCGCCGGCGATCCCGCCGGCCCGCAGCGACTCGAGGCGGATGGCCTGGTTCGCTTCGTCCGGGTTCAGCAGCTCCGCCGGCCGCGACCCCGGCACCGGGAGCCCGGCGCCCTCGTCCGGCGGCGGCCCCTGGGGCGCGGGGAGGACCACCTCCGACCACGGCATCGGCACGGTGGCCTCCGGCTCGGCCGCCGGCTCCACCAGCGGGGGCGGGAGCTCCCACTCCGGCGGCGCCGGGGCCTCCTGCGGGGGGGGCACCGGGGGGTCGGGGGTGTAGGTCCCCGTCCCCACGCGGGCGAGCAGGATCAGGAACGCGGCCTGGGTGACCAGGAGGAGCGAGGCCCCCACCGTGACGCGCTCCACCGGCCTCGCCGCCGGGGTCCCCAGCCGGATCAGCGAGAGCGCCGCCAGCGCCACCCCCAGGAGCCGCACCCCCGGCGGCCCGAAGACGAGGAGCACCATCGCCGGGGCGAGCCACGACGCGGGGTGCTGGACGCCCGAGGGACCCAGGATCCCGTCCGGCGGCAGCCCCTGCCCCACCGTCCCGGGGAGCGGCGCGGCGGCCGGCGGCGGGGACGCCTGCGCGGGTGCGGGGACGGGCGCCCGCGCGGGAGCGGCCTCCGTCGGCGCGTCCGGCCGCCCGGCGGACGGAGACTCCGCGGTCCGCGCCGCCTCCTCGGAGGCCGGGAAGGGGTCGCGCCCGCGGAGGAGGCGGGCGCGGGCGCACCACGGGCAGGCGCCCGCGTGGGCGCCGAAGCGGTGCTGCGGGTTGAGGTCGCAGACGGCGAGCGCGTCCTCCGCCTCCTCCAGCGCCGCGCGCCACTCGGCGGCCGAGGGACGCGCCGCCGGGTCCGCGTGGCCGTCGACGAACGCGGTGACGAAGAGCGCCCGCACCGCCGGGTGCAGCGCCTCGAAGCGGGGCGCCAGGCGGGGCGGGCGGATCGCCGCGTCGCCGGGGACGTAGGGGAAGAGGCCGCGCCCGATCCGCTCCTCCACGGTCGGCGTCTCCTCGCCCGCGCCGAAGCGCGCCGCGAAGGGGTGCGTCCCCTCCATCAGCAGGAGGAAGAGGAGGACGGCGAGGCCGAAGCGGTCGTGCTCGGGGGCGCGGTCGACCTCGCCGAAGCGCGCGCCCTGCAGCTCGGGCGGGGTGAACTCGGCCTTCCCGACGCGCGAGCGGAAGGTGGCGCGCTGGCCGCGGACCTGGAAGGAGTCCGTGTCGACCACCGTCACCGCGCCGTCGGGGGAGACCAGGAGGTTCGACTCGTTGACGTCGCCCACCACGTACCCGGCCGCGTGCACGGCGTCGAACGCCGCCGCCAGGTTGGCCCCCGCGCGGTGCATCAGCCCCCAGTGGAAGAGCGGCGCCGCCTTCCGCCGCGTCACCGGGTTGTAGAGCTCGAAGACGCGCGCCCCCTCGGCCCGCGGCATCACGAACCCCGCCAGCCACCCCCGCGCGTCGGTCAGGAGCTCCGCCGGCCACGCCAGCGAGACGGCGCCGCCGGGGGGGAGCGCGGGCGGGTTCTCCGTCATCCAGGTGAGCTTCTGCGCCCGCTCCAGCGTCGGCTCGCGGTAGAGCTTCGCCACCGACGCGCCGCCGGGGAGGGCGAAGACGCGCGCCTCGCCCCCGGCCCCCACCTCCCAGGCGGGGTCGAGCGCCAGCTCCTCGCCCGTCGCGTGGCGGCGGACGCGGAGGAGGGAGGCGGGGGCGGGGGCGAGGCCGGTCATGGCACCGGAGCGGCCGGGGTCACGTCAGGGCGCGGGATGAAGAGCACCAGGGGGATCCTCGCCTCCGCGCGCACGGGGCGCCCGTCGACCGTCGCGGGGATGTACGAGGCCTGCCGCGCCACCCGCTCCGCCACCTCGGCGAGCTCCGGGCTGCTGCTGTCGTGGACGCGGATGCTGGCCGGGTCGATCGTCCCGTCGGGCTCGACCACCAGCCACACCACCGCCTCGCCCACCAGTCCCGACTCCCGCGCGTCCTGGCTGATCACGTCCTCGTTGATGAGGAACGGCCTCTGGTCGACCTCCTCGGTCCGGTGGACCCGGTCGGGCGCGTCGGGGCGCGTCGCCGCCACGACCCCCCCGGCGAGGAGGGCCAGGACGAGCGCCGTCACCAGCGTCGCCCGGGTGACCGGCCGCGCCTTCGCGGAGGTCTCGAGGAGGCCGGTGAGGAGGAGGGTGAGGGCCGCCAGCCCCGCGACCTGGATCCACACCCCCCCTCCGCCCAGCACCAGCACCAGCGCCGGGAGGAGCCACGCCAGCGGGTGCCGCGCCCCCGACGGGCCGAGGAGCGGCGCCCAGGCCGGCTGCGCCACGAGCGCGGCGAACGGCTGGTGCGGCGCCAGCGTCGGGGCGGGCGCGTGGACGGGAGCCGCGGGGACGGTCCCCGCCGAGGGCGGCGGGGCCGGCGGCGAAACCGGGGACCGCGGCGGGACCGCCGGCGTCTCCGCCGCCGGAGAGGGTGGGGGCGCGGGGGGCGCCTCCAGCTCCGTCCGCCGCGCCTCCTCCTCCGTCGCCGGGAAGGGGTCGCGCCCGCGGAGGAGGCGGGCGCGCTCGCACCACGGGCAGGCGCCGAGGTGCGCGCCGAAGCGGTGCTGCGCGTTGCCGCCGCAGACGACCAGCGCGCCTTCCGCCTCCTCCAGCGCCGCGCGCCACTCCGCCGCCGTGGGGCGCACCGACGGGTCGGCGTGGCCGTCGACGAACGCCGTGACGAAGAGGGCGCGCAGCCCGGGGTCGAGCGCGTCGAAGCGGGGCGCCAGGCGGGGCGGGAGGACCGGCGCCCCCCCGGCCGCGTACGGGAAGAGCCCGCGCGCGATCCGCTCCTCCAGCGGCGGCGCCTCCTCGCCCGGGCGGAAGCGCGCGGCGAAGGGGTGCGTCCCCTCCATCAGCGCCAGGAAGAGGAGGACGGCCAGCCCGAAGCGGTCGTGCCCGGGGGTGCGGTCGACCTCCGCGAACGACACGCCCTGCAGCTCGGGCGGGGTGAACTCGGCCTTGCCGACGCGCGAGCGGTAGACGGCGGCGCCCCCGTCGCGCACCTGGAACGAGTCGGTGTCGACCACCGCCACCGCGCCGCCGGGGGCGACGAGGAGGTTCGACTCGTTGACGTCGCCCACCACGTACCCGGCCGCGTGCACGGCGTCGAACGCGGCCGCCACGCGGGCCCCCCCGCGGTGGAGGAGCCCCCAGTGGAAGAGCGGCGCCTGCGCGCGGCGCGTCACCGGGTTGTAGAGCTCGAAGAGGCGCGGCCCCGCCGCGAACGGCATCACGAACCCCGCGAAGCACTCGCGCGCGTCGGTCAGGAGCGCGCCCGGCCACGCCAGCGACACCGCGCCGCCGGGGGGGAGCGCGGGCGGGTGCTCGACCATCCAGGCCAGCTTCTCCGCCCGCTCCAGCGTGGGGACGTGGTAGAGCTTCGCCACCTGCGCCCCGCCGGGGAGGGCGAAGACGCGCGCCTCGCCCCCCGCCCCCACCTCCCACGCGGGGGCGAGCGCCAGCTCCCCGCCGCCGGGGTAGCGGCGGACGCGGAGCGCGGAGGCGGGGGGGGCGGGGGCGAGGTGGGTCATCTCCTCCGGGGCGTCAGGGGAGCCTGCCGCCGGGGAGGGTGACCTCGACGGGGATCGTCACGCGGACCGGGGTCCCGTCGATGCTGGCCGGCGCGAAGCGCATCCGCTGCACCAGCTCCGTCGCCGCGTTGTCGAGCGCCAGGCTGCCGCTGGACTGGATGCTCATCACGCCCGGGCGCCCGTCGGTGTCGACGTAGACGCCCAGCCGCACCGTCCCCTTCCACGGGATCTCGCGCCCCGCCGCCTCGATCTCGCCGGCGTTCAGGAGCCGCACGGGCTTCTGCACCTCCGACGCCTGGTACAGCCGGTCTCCGTCGTACTTCGCCAGGGGGCGCGCCCCGGACCCGGCCTCGGCCGTCCCGACCCGGACCGTCGGAGCGGGGCCCGGCATCCGCTCGGGGTACGCCTCCACGGGGATGGTGATCGCCACGCGGACCGGGATCCCCTCGATCCGCGCCGGGGTGAAGCGCATCCGCTTCACCGCCTCCACGGCCACCGGGGTGAACGCGTCGCTGCTGCTCTGGTGCACGTCGATGCTCGCCGCGCGCACCGACCCGTCCGTCTCCAGCTTCACCCCCACCTCCGCCCGCCCCCGCACCCCCGTCTCCCACAGCCACGCCTGGACCTCGCCCGGGTTGGCCGGCTCCGGCTTCACCTGCACCTCCCACGGCGCGTAGATCCGCTCGCCCTCGTGGCGCTGGAGCGGCGCGCGGGGCTCCGTCGGCTCGATCCCCGTCGCCTCCACGGGATACCCCTCGCGGTCCAGCGGCACGTCCACCGGGTACTGCGACGAGGTGTGCGCGTACGGGTCGATGGCCGACACCGCGGGCATCGGATAGGTGAGCGCCGAGAGCATCCCCGCCAGGAGCGCCAGGAGCATGGCCGCCCCCACCGTCACCGGGCGCACCGGCCCCACGCCCCCCTGCCGCCAGAGCCGGCTCACCGACCCCACCACCCCCAGCGCCCCCGCGATCTGGAGCACCTCGATCCCCGCCGCCGACATCAGCACCAGCATGGGCAGCAGCCACGCCGCCGGGTTCTGCACCCCCGCCGGCCCCAGGAGCGCGATCCCCAGCGGCGACATCGGCGCGGGGAGGATCGTCTGCGTCCCGGCCGCCGCCTTCGGCACCTTCGGCGCGGGGAGGACCGGGTCGAGGTCGGCCGGCCGCCGCGGCAGCCGCGCCGGGAGGGGCGCCGCGTCGGTGCGGCGCGCCTCCGCCTCCGTGGCCGGGAAGGGGTCGCGCCCCCGCAGGAGGCGCGTCCGGTGGCACCAGGGGCAGAGGGCCCCCAGGTGCGCGGCGTAGCGGTGCTGCCCGTTGGCCGCGCACACCGCCAGCGACCCCTCGGCGAACTCCAGCGCCGCGCGCCACTCGGCCGCCGTGGGGCGCACCGACGGGTCGGCGTGGCCGTCCACGAAGGCCGTCACGAAGAGCGCCCGGAGCTCCGGCGGGAGCGTCCCGAACGGGGGCGCCAGCCGCGGCGGGCGCGCCCCCGCCCCCTCCGCGTGGGGGAAGAGCCCGGCGCGGATCCGCTCCTCCACCGGCGGCGCCTCCTCGGCCCCCTCGAAGCGCGCCGCGTACGGGTGCGTCCCCTCCATCAGCAGCAGGAAGAGGAGGACCGCCAGCCCGAAGCGGTCGTGCTCCGCGGAGCGGTCGACCTCCGCGAAGCTCATCCCCTGCAGCTCCGGCGCGGTGAACTCCGCCTTCCCCACGTGCGAGCGGTGGAGGACCCCCTGCCCGTCGCGGACCTGGAAACTGTCCGTGTCCACCAGCGTCACCGTGCCGGCGGGGGAGACCAGGATGTTCGACTCGTTGACGTCGCCCACCACGTAGCCGCGGGCGTGGAGCGCGTCGAAGGCCGCCGCCAGGGAGGCCCCCGCGCGGTGGAGGAGCCCCCAGTGGAAGAGCGGCGCCTCCTTGCGGCGCGTCACCGGGTTGTAGAGCTCGAAGACCCGCGCCCCGGCCGCGAACGGCATCAGGAAGCCCACGAAGCGCCCCCGCGCGTCGGTCAGCAGGTCCTCGGGCCACGCCAGCGCCGCCGCGCCGCCGGGGGGGAGCTCCGGCGGGGCCTCGATCATGCGCGCCAGCTTCCGCGCCCGGTCCAGCGTCGGCCGGTGGTAGAGCTTCGCCACCTTGCCGCCGCCGCCGGGGAGGGCGAAGACGTGCGCCTCGCCCCCCACCCCCAGCTCCAGGGCGGGGTCGAGCGCGATCGTCTCGTTCGTGGAGCGGCGGCGCACCAGGGGCGCCGGGGCGGCGGGGGGCGGGGCGAGCGTGGAGTCGGGCATGGTCCCGTCGGCCTGGGGTGAAGCGGGCGCCGGTCAGGGGATCGAAGTGCGAAGTCCTAAGTCCTAAGTGCTTAACTACACAGAAGATATCGGCCGTGGAAACTCAGGACTTGGGACTCAGGACTCAGGACTGCTTTTCTCAGAGCTCCGCCCAACCGGTGGGCTGGAGGGTGATCTGCTCGTCGGGGCGCGAGTGGGCCACCGACTGCATGCTCCTCGACAGCCAGACGAACATCTCGCGGAAGTCGAGCCCCTTCAGCCGGAGCGGCTGGCGGACGGCGATCTTCGCCAGCTTCTCGATGTTGGCGTTCTCGACGCCCACCGCGAAGAAGGCCGCGTGCTTCTGCTGCTCGGCCTGGCGGACGCGCTGCGCCGCGCGGACGATGGCGTCGTCGGGCTCGCCCTGCGGCTCGCCGTCGGTGACCATGAAGATCCACGGGCGGTAGTAGCCCACGTCGTACGAGCGGTAGGTGGCCTTCCGCTCCTCCACCAGGTCGAGGGCGCGGTTGATCCCCTCGCCCATGTGGGTGAGCCCCTCGGCGTTCAGGAACGGCACCTCGAAGCGGTCGGGGGAGGTGAAGTCCTGCACCAGCTTCACCTGGGAGCTGAAGCTCACCACCGCCACCTCCACGCGCCGCGCCGCCAGCGGGTCGACGGCGAGGTCGAAGCGGAACGCCTCCAGCCCGTGGAGCATGGCGTCCAGCGGGTCGCCCTGCATGGAGCCCGAGGTGTCGAGGAGGAGGACGCACGGGCAGCGGGGCTCGGGGTTCTCGGCGAACTCGACCGCGTCTTCGAGCCGGGACAGGAACGACATCGGGCCTCCTTTGGGGGTTCTCCTCGCGGGCGGCGTCGTGTGTTCCGCGCGCGGGGATGGAAGTTCGTATGGTGCCGTACGATAAACAAGCTTTCGGAGATTCGAGCCGCTGCTTCCGGGAGCTGCGACGACAACGGCAACGGCGACTTCGAACGGCGGATCTGGGCGTGTCCCTCCGCTGCGCTCCGGGCCGGGCTGCGGGCGCCGTAGGAAACGATACTACCGTTTCCAACGGCGCGGAGCCCCTGGCGGACTCCACCCATTCCGCCGCTTCGCTTCCGACCGCCGTTCCCTTCGCATCCCCCTCCGCCAGGGGTTTCCGCCCTCCGGGCCCGCATCCCTCACGCAACTTCGCTCCAACCAACGGCTTCGACCGCACCCCGACGGGTTTTCATCGCATTCCTCGGCCTCCGGGGGGGGGGGGGGGGGGGGGGGGGGGGGGGGGGGGGGGGGGGGGGGGGGGGGGGGGGGGGGGGGGGGGGGGGGGGGGGGGG
>DATACF010000729.1:0-25241 GCA_036259235.1 Longimicrobium sp.
ACGACGGCCTCGCGCACGGACGGATGCTTCGCAAGCGCAGCCTCTATCTCCCCCAGCTCCACGCGGAAGCCGCGCACCTTCACCTGCTGGTCGGCGCGCCCCACCGGCTCCACCTCGCCGTCGGGGCGGTAGCGGCCCAGGTCGCCGGTGCGGTACATCCGGTCCGCCGCGTCGCCCGTCCACGGGTTGGCGACGAAGCGCGCGGCGGTCAGCTCCGCGTCGTTCAGGTAGCCGCGCGAGAGATAGGGGGTGCGGATGGCGATCTCCCCCACCTCGCCGATCCCCGCCACCTTCCCGGCCGGGTTGATGATCAGGAGGTCCACGCCGTCGATGCCGCGACCGACGGGAAGCGTCTCCCGCTCCGCCGACAGGTCGTCCGGCACCGGGTAGGCGCCCATCGCCTGCGGGGTCTCGGTGGCGCCGTAGAAGTTGACGGCGCGCGCGTTCGCGGCGATCGACCGCAGCGTCCGCACGTCCGCCGCGCGCAGCAGGTCGCCGCCGAAGCAGGCCAGCCTGAGCGCGGGAAGCGTCACCTCCTCCGCGCCGGCGGCGGTAAGCTGCATCGTCGCGGGGGTCAGGTGCGAGACGGTGATCCGCTCGCGCCCCATCCACTCCGCCAGCCACCCCGGCGTCCCCAGCCCCGCCGGATCCGGGACGACGATCGAGGCGCCGACGGAGAGCGGCGCGAAGACGTCGCGCAGGAGCGGGTCGTGCGCGAGCCCGGCGAGGAGGGTGAACCGGTCCTCCGCGCCGACGCCCATCTCCCGCCCGTACCAGCCGAAGAAGTGCGCCAGCGGGCGATGCGTCCCCGCCACCGCCTTCGGCGTCCCCGTCGTTCCGGAGGTGAACGCGACGTAGGCCAGGTCGTCCGGCCCGACGTCGACGGGCGGCGCTTCGGCGGACTGGTCTTCGACTCCATCCTTCCCCTTCGCGGCGAGGACGACGGTCGACTTCACCGTCGCCCCGAGCGCCTCCGCCACCTCCGGCGGCACCTCCCCGCCGGCGCCGATCCGCAGCAGCGCGGACGGGCGGGCGACGCGGACGTACTCCGCCAGCCGCGCGGGCGGATACGCGGGGTCGAGCGAGACGAACGCCGCGCCCGCCTTCCACGCCGCCAGGAGCGCGCGAACCAGCGGCGCCGAGCGGTGCGCCCACACGGCCACCGTGTCGCCCGGCCGCACGCCGTCGGCCGCGAGCCGGTGCGCGATGCGGTTCGCCGCCGCGTCCAGCTCGGCGTACGTCCACCGCTCGCGCGCGTCCTGGACCGCGACCGCGTCGGGCGATTCCGCCGCCCGCCCGCCGACGCGCGCGTGGAGGGCGCCGGTCCACGCCTCGGCCTCGATCGTCCGGGCGGGATCGGGGAGGACGGGGGCCGCCTCGCCGGTCCGCAGCGACAGCGCGCCGACCTCCGCCTGCGGGTCGGCGGCGGCCTGCCGCAGGACGGCCGCGACCTGCTCGACCAGCTCGGCGATGCGCTCGGGGCCGAAGAGGTCGGCGGCGTAGACGGTCGTGATCGCCAGCCCGTCGGGCGACTCGCCGGCGTAGAGCGCCAGGTCGAATCGGGCGCCGGTATCGCCGGTGGAGTACGGCTCGGCGGAGAGCCCGCCCGGGAGGCGCGGCGGGCCGTCATCAGGGTCCAGGTAGTCGAGCCGCACCTGGAAGACGGGCGAGTGCGCCAGCGAGCGTGGCACGTCCAGCGCCTCCACCACGCCCTCGAACGGCACCTCCTGGTGGGCGTACGCGGCCAGCGTGGCCTCGCGCACCCGCGCCAGGAGCGCGCGGAACGTCGGGTTCTCCGCCAGGCTCACCCGCAGCGCCAGGGTGTTCAGGAACATCCCCAGCATCGGCTCGGTGCCGGCGTGCGTGCGCCCGGCCACCTGCGTGCCGACGACGACGTCGTCCTGGCCGGACCAGCGCCAGAGGACGACGTCCAGCGCGGCGAGGAGCACCATGAACGGCGTGGCGCCCTCGCGCCGGGCCAGCGTCCGCACGCCGTCCAGGATCTCCGCCCCGAGGAGCGCGCCGGTCACGCCCGCGCGGTGGCTCTGCGCGGCGGGGCGTGGTCGGTCGGTCGGCAGCTCGAGCAGCGGCGGGACGCCGGAGAGCTTCTCGCGCCAGTAGCCCACCTCGCGCTTCGCCGCGTCGTCACCCATCCACCCGCGCTGCCAGATGGCGTAGTCGGCGTACTGCACCGCCAGCTCGGGAAGGGGCGACGCCTCGCCACGCGAGAACGCGGCGTAGAGCGCCCACAGCTCGCGCTGGTAGACGGCGGCCGACCGCCCGTCGAACACCGCGTGGTGCGCGTTGGCGTGCAGCAGGTGGTCGTCCTCCGCGACGCGGACCAGGAAAGCGCGGAAGAGCGGCGCGCCGTCCACCGCGAACGGGGTGCGGCGGTCCTCGGAGACCAGCCGCCGCGCCTCCTCCTCGCGCGCGTCCCGCCCCATCGCCGTCAGGTCGTGCACGGGGAGACGGAAGCCGGCGAACGGGAGGACGCGCTGCGCCGGGACGCCGTCCGCGTCGACGATGACGGTGCGCAGCGCCTCGTGCCGGCGGACGATCTCGCCCACCGCGCGCTCCAGCGCCTCCGCGTCGAGCGAGCCGGAGATGCGCAGGGTGACGGGGATGTGGTACGCGGGCGAGTGTGGCGCCAGGCGCTGCAGCACCCACAGCCGCTCCTGGCCGAAGGAGAGCGGCGCGTCGTGACCGCGCGGCTGCGGGACGAGCGGCGGGTGGGGAATCGGGTCTGCGAGGACGATTTCCGAAGACATGGAGCGAGGGGGAGGAGTGGAGGGCACTTCGGCAAAGAGGGCGCCAATATACGGCCGGCCCGCGCAGACACAATCGTATCCGGACGGTGGCCCGCCGCGCGCTCCGACCGTGCGCGCCGCCTCTCCTTTCTTGAGACCGCTCTGCGCCGCCGGTGCGAGAGGCGCGTCCGTTCCCACCAATCCGGCGAGCACGCCGCCATTGTCGACAAGGTCGACGACTCGCACCCGTGGAATAGCGACGCTCCGCACTCGGTCAGGGAACCCGCGCACCCCGCGCGATGGTACAACATCCCCCGGGTCCTCGTGCGTCCCTCACCCCCGGCCAGCCATGCGCGCCCTCTCCCTCCTCGCGCTCCTCTGCCTCTTATCCGCCGCGCCCGCCGCGGGCCAGGGCATCGTCGTCCCCATCCGCTGCGTCGGGGCGTGCCCGGCCGCCAGCATTCCGTCCGGGAGCCTGGCGATCGACTCGGTGCAGGTGTGGGCGAACCTCGAGCGCGGGGAGGCCGTCACTTACGTGAACAACGTGATCCGCAACGCGGGGCCGGTGGCCGTGGACGGCGCGTTCTTCTTCCCGGTCCCGCGAGGCGCCGTCGTCGACCGGGTGACGCTGTACGAGGGGCAGGAGCTGAAGGTGTACGGCGAGTGGAGCGGGCCCGAGGAGTCGCGGTGGATCCTGGAGGGGCTCGCGCGCGAGCGCCCGGACGCGCGGCTCGCGGCGTACGCCGGGGTGGAGGTGGTGCACGTCCGCGTCCCCTCCGTCCCGGCCGGCGGGACGCAGGACCTGCAGGTGTCGTACAGGGTGCCACTGCGCCCGGAGGGCGGCGCGATCGCGTATCGGTACCCGCTCTCGGTGGGGGCCGCCGCCGGGCCGCATCCGCACCTGAGGCTGGGACTGACGGTGAAGACGGAGGCCGGGTTCGAGAACCTGCGCTCGCCGACGCACGAGGTCGACGTGCAGCTGGGCACCGAGTCCGTGCCCTGCCCGCGCGAGATGCGCTGCGGCTTCCGCGGCGCGCCGTCGCAGCGGGTGCGCGTCGTGCGCCTGAAGGACGCCGCGAGCGCGCGGTCGCGCGACTTCGAGTTCGTCTACACACCCACCCCCCCAGGCGCGGCGAACGCGGCGTCCCGCCCATAGCGGTCGTCGGCGCGGACGAGCGAAGGCCCCGCACCGTTCCCGGCGCGGGGCCTTTCTCGTGTTTCGACGTTCGCTCCAACGTCCAGACCGGCCCCGCGGATCAGCGGGTCGCGCCGCCGAGGGTGACGCGGATGGGGCTCGCGAGGCGGGCGGCGAAGGCGTCGAGGTGGCGCCACCAGTCTTCGACGGTGGCGAAGTCGCCGCTGGCGGTCCAGGCGGCGCCGGCGTAGTGAACGGCCGGGACGCCGGAGCGGGCGGTGGAGAGGGCGAGGAAGTGGTCGGCGGTCTCGGCGACGTCGGCGAAGCCCTCGGCGGGGACCAGCACCGCCGTGCCCAGGCTCCCGTGGCCGCCGTTCTTCCGCTCCACCGGCCCCCACGTCGCCATCCACCCCCACGCGCCGCCGCGGCGGTTCGACCCCACCAGCCCCTCGCGCTTCACCGTGCCCATCACGAAGGGGAGGTCGCGCCCGTCGGCGGTGCGGAAGAGGGTCTCCTGGCGGTAGAGGTTCTGCCCCGCGTCCATCGTGATCCGCCGCACCTCGCTCACCTCCACGCCGCCCGCGTCCCAGGGGTCGTAGGTGAGCTCGAAGACGGTGCGCACCGGCCCGTCGGCGAGGATGCGATGCGCGCGGAAGTTCTTCGCCGACGTCACCTTGCCGTCGCGGAGGACGCCCACGCCGCCCGCGCCGAGGGTGGGGCCGACGGTGTAGAAGTCGGCGCCCTCGCCGGTGTCCTGGTGGTAGGCGTCGTGCCCCTCGGCGTACCACCGGTCGACGATCAGGTCGCGGACGCGCTTGGGCCAGACGTCCACGCCGCTGCTCACCAGCGGCTGGTATTCGGACGCCTTCCACAGCCCCTGGCCGTAGATGCGGAAGGCGACGCGGTCGCTCTCCCACGCCACGTCGTCGCGGTGGGCGTCGTGGCGGGCGTGGACGCGGGGCGCGGGCGCGGCGGAGGGGGCGCGCGCCTCCACCCGCAGCGTCTTCCGCTCGCCCGGCCAGAACGAGGTGAGCACCAGGAGCGCGTCGACCGCCCCGTCGCCGTCCTCGTCGATCGTCTGCGTCACGGCTTCCGCCCCGGCGGCGTCGACCACGCGGACGCGGCCGGGCGCGAGCGCGGGGAGGGCGCGGCGGAGCCCGGCCCAGGGGAGCGACACCACCTCGTCGGCGCGCGCCACCGCCAGCGGGTTCTCGGCGACGACGGCGACGGACTGCGCGGCGGCCGGGGCGGCGAAGGCGGCGGCCAGGAGCGCGAAAGCCGGGAACGCGGTCGAGTTACGGAAGAAGCTCATCGGCGGAATCCTGGGAATCGGCTCGGATGGCGGTCGTTCGTACTGGGCACTGGGCACTCGAACCTGGGTACTCGTCTCACCGCAGCGCGTCCATCGCCACGCCCTGCATGTCGGCGAACACCTGGTTCTCGCCGCCCATCGCCCAGCAGAACGAATAGGCGGCGGTGCCGCACCCGGAGTGGATCGACCACCCGGGGGAGAGGGCCACCTGGCCGTCGCGGACCACCAGGTGGCGCGTCTGGTCGGGCTCGCCCATCAGGTGGACGACGACGGCGTCGGCGGGGACGCGGAAGTAGAGGTAGACCTCGGTGCGGCGGGCGTGCGTGTGCGCGGGCATGGTGTTCCACACGCTCCCCTCGTGGAGCTCGGTGACGCCCATCACCAGCTGCGCCGTCCGCACGCCGCCGGGGTGGAAGTACTTGCGGAGGACGCGTCGATTCGCGGTGGCGACGCTCCCCAGCTCCGTCGCCTCCGCGTCGGCGTGGGAGACGTGCGTCGTGGGATGTTCCGCGTGCGCGGGGTAGCTGACGAGGTAGAAGCGCGCGGTCTCGGCCGGGTCGTCGCTCTCGAAGGTGACCTCACGGAGGCCGCGACCGACGTACAGCCCGTCGCGGAACGCCATCCCGTGGCGCTCGCCGTCGACGGTGACGCTCCCGCCGCCGCCGACGTTCAGCACGCCCAGCTCGCGCCGCTCGGTGAACGCCTCGGCCGCCATCTCCGGCGGCGCCTCCAGGCGGAGCGGCCGGTCGAGCGGCACCGCGGCGCCGACGACCACGCGGTCGAGGTCGACGAAACGGAGCGTCACCCGCCCGGCCTGGAAGAGGTCGTCGAGGAGGAAGCGCTCGCGCAGCTCCGCGGTGTCCATCCGCCGCGTCTCGGCGGGAGAAGGGAGGTAGTGCATCGCCATGGATCGATCCATCCGGTTCAACGTTCGAGCTCGTGTCGGTGATGGAAGGCAAACGCTCCCAACTCGTCCACGAGCGGGAATTCCAGTCCGGAGGACCATCTCATCATCGTCCACCGCAATCCCACATCAAGGAGACGACGATGACCACCCTCCGCGCACTCACGATCTCCGCCTTGCTTCCAGTGCTCCTGCTGCCCGGATGTGGGGGGTGGAAGCCCGCGTTCGAGCAGGATGTCGCAGTGCGCCAGTACCTGCCCGCACCCGCCGACACCACGTGGCGAGACCAGGCGCCCGTGAGAACCCCGCTCAAGGTCGGTCCCGACTCCTTGCCGGTCACGGTGGAGTGGACGCCGACGCGCCGGGAGGCCCACCGCGCGATCTCGCGCATCTCGGTCGCGTTCCCCGAACACCGCAGCTCCGACTCGCTCAGCGCGAAAATCCAAGGTGGGCCGATCAACCACGGAACCAGGGATGCGATCCTGGAAGGGCTGACCCTCCTCGTGCAGTGGAATCGCGGCGACGACCTTTCCACCAGCATCGTTCACCTGACCAGCGACGGCACGGCTCGGCTTGACTGAGGAGTTCCGGGGCCGCGCCTGCGCGCGGTCCCGGCCAGCCCGGCCTCTTACCCGCCCTTCGTTCACCCGCACTCCATCCCTCACCGCGCCATCCACCCGCCGTCGACCACCAGAACGTGGCCGTTGACGTAGTCGCTGGCGCGGGAGGCGAGGAAGACGACGGCGCCCGCGAGGTCTTCCGGCTCGCCCCAGCGGGCGGCGGGGATGCGGGCGGAGATCTCGGCGGCGCGCGCGGCGTCGTCGCGCAGCCGCTGGGTGTTGTCCGTCGAGAAATAGCCCGGCGCGATGGCGTTGACCTGCACGCCCTGGCGCGCCCACTCGTTGGCGAGCGCCTTCGTCAGCCCCGCCACGGCGTGCTTGCTGGCGGTGTAGGCGGGGACGGTGACGCCGCCGCTGAAGGAGAGGAGCGAGGCCACGTTGACGATCTTCCCCGCCCCGCGCTCCACCATCCCCCGCCCGAGGCGCTGGCAGAGGAGGAAGACGGAGTCGAGGTTGGTGCGGAGCACCGTATCCCACTCCTCCAGCGGGAAGTCGGCGGCGGGGTGACGGCGGATCGTCCCCGCGTTGTTCACCAGGACGTCGATCCGCCCGGCGAGCCGCTCGGCCTCCTCCGCCATGGCCAGCACCGAGGCGCGGTCGGCGTGGTCGGCTTCCACCTGCCACGCCTCGCGGCCGGCGGCGTGGATGAAGGCCGCCGTCTCGTCGGTCCCGCTCCGGCGCGTGCTGGCGCACACCACGTCGGCCCCGGCCTCGGCGAGCGCGACGGCCATCGCCTGCCCTAGGCCGCGGCTGGCGCCGGTGACCAGGGCGCGCTTCCCCTCCAGCGAGAACAGCCCCTTCATCCCGTCTCCCCCTTCAGGAAGTCCTCGCGCGCGGGGGCGAACACGTCGGTCAGCGTCCCCGCCTCCAGCGCCGTCACCCCGTGCTCCACCTCCGGCGCCACGAAGAAGCAATCGCCCGCCCCCAGCACCCGCGTCTCGCCGCCGATCTCCACCCGGAAGCGGCCGGACTCCACCAGCGTCACCTGCCGGTGCGGATGGCGGTGCGGCGCGCCCACGGCGCCGGCGGCGAAGCGCACGCGCACCATCATCACCGCCGCGTCGTGCCCCAGCAGCTGGCGCCACACGCCGCCGCCCAGCGCCTCCCACTCCCGCTCGGCGCCGGGGACGAAGGCGGGTGAGGTCGTCCGGTCCACTTCGCCCGCGTTGGACGAATCCTCCGCCGTCACCGCCCCAGCTCCAGCGCGGCGAGGATGAAGGGGCCCACGCCCTTGTAGTCGTCGGTCACCACGGGCTCGCTGACGTAGTAGGCGTAGCTGCCGTCGCGGTACGAGCCGTCGCGGCGGAGGTTGCCGCCCAGGCCGGAGACCTGGACGACGTTGATGAGCGAGACGGTGCCGTCGGCGTTCTCGCGGACGAGGTTCGCCAACAGCCCGTCGAAGGCGCGCTCGGCCACGCGGCGGTAGCGCGCGTCGAGGTAGCCCAGCCGTGCGCCCTTCGCCAGCGCGTGGGCGAACATGCTGGACGCGCTGGCCTCCAGGTAGTTCCCCTCGCGGTTCGGTTGATCGAGGACATCCCACCAGAGCCCCGTCACCGGGTCCTGCACCCGCGCGACGGCTTCCGCCGCGTCGCGGAGCGTCTGGACGATGGCCTCGCGCTGCGGGTGATCGGCCGGGAAATGGTCGAGCGTCTCGACGACCCCCATCACATACCACCCCATCGCGCGGCCCCAGAAGTGGGGGGAGAGGCCCGTCGCCGTGTCGGCCCACGGCTGCGCCTTCGCGGCGTCCCAGGCGTGGTACATCAGCCCGGTGGAGGGATCGCGCGTGTGGCGGGCGACGAGGAGGAACTGGAGGGCGATGTCGTCGAAGGCGGCGGGCTCGTCGAAGGTCTTCGCGTAGCGGGCGTAGAAGGGCTGGCCCATGTACAGCCCGTCGAGCCACATCTGCTGCGGGTAGATCTTCTTGTGCCAGAAGCCCCCCTCCGCGGTGCGCGGGTGCTTCCGCAGCTGCTCGCGGAGCATCTCGGCGGCGAAGCGGTACCGGTCGTCGCCCGTGCGCCGCGCCTGCTCCCGCTCGTGCATCCCGAAGAGGAGGGTGCCCTGCGCCACCTCGTCGATGTTGAAGTCGTCGAGCGCGTAGCCGGTGATGTCGCCCGTAGGCGTGATCCACCGCGCCATGTTCGCGCTCACGTACTCCTGCATCGCCCGGTCGCGCTTCTCCGCCGCCACCCGCTCGATGGCGCCGAGGACGACGCCCTGCGTGTAGTCCCACCGCCGGTGCGTCTGCGGGTTGCGGCGCATCACGCTCTCCGCCATCCGCACCGACCACGGGCGGCCGTCGGACGAGCGGCGGGCGGACGGCGCGGCATGGGGGATGGGGAGCGGCGCGTCGTCCGGCTGGCGCGTCCCCTCGCCCAGCCCCTCGCCGGCCTGGACGTGCTTCACCTGGGCGGCCGCATCGGGCGCGCCGGCGGCGAGCGCGGCGAGCGTGAGCGCGAGGACGGTCCCACGGAGTCGTGCGATTCGCATCGTGGTCAGCCGATGGTGGACGGGAGGAAGAGACGAGTCATCCGGCGTCAGCGCGGGAAGGTGGAGCGCACGTCGCTCGGCCGGCGATCCGCGTCCGTCTTCGGCCGCGCCACGTGGGACGTGGGCGAAGCGGGCTGGCCGTTGATGAACGTGTCCACGAAGCGTAAGCCCCGGACCCCGTCGGCGACGTTCCCCCGCTCCACCCCGTCGAAGCGCGAGCCGATCACGCGGATGTCGGAGATCTCGGAGCGGGGGTAGGCGCGCATGTAGAGGCCGTACGGGCTCTTGCGGCTCGTCACGTTGCGCAGCTCCACGTCGCGGACGGCGGGGACGAACGGGCCCTGCCGCCCCTCCTCGTAATAGAGGTCGACGGAGAGGACGGCGTCGGCCACCTCGCCCACGGCGACGTCGCGGACGTAGACGTGCTCGAGGACGCCGCCGCGGAGCGCGTTGTTCTTGAAGCGGAGCGCCCGGTCGAGGTTGGGCGAGTCCATCTCGCACCGCTCCACGAAGACGTGGCGGACGTGGCCGCTGATCTCGCTCCCCAGCGTCACCCCGCCGTGCCCGTCCTTCATCCGGCACTCGCGGACGATAATGTTCTCACTCGGAGCATTGATCCTGCGCCCATCCGCGTTCCGCCCCGACTTGATGGCGATGCAGTCGTCGCCGGTGTCGAAGGTGCACCCCTCGATCAGCACGTCGCGGCACGACTCGGGGTTGCACCCGTCGTTGTTGGGGCCGTGCGAGCGCACCTGCACGCCCCGGACGACGACGTTCTCGCAGAGGACGGGGTGGATCTCCCACATCGGCGAGTTGACGATCGTCACGTCCTCGATCAGGACGCCGCGGCAGCGGTACGGCTGGATGAACTGCGGGCGGAGGTACGCGCCCTCGGTGAAGACGCGCCGCTCGACCGGGACGCCTTCCTCGACCATCGCGATCAGCCGGTCGCGCGCGGCCTTCTGCGTGGGGCCCCGGGCCCACTCGGGGTGCGTCTTCCAGGCGCCCTTCCACGGCCACCAGTGCGTCTCGTCGGCCTGCCCGTCCAGCGTCCCCTCGCCGGTGATCGCCACGTTCTCCTGCTCGAAGGCGTAGATCAGCGGCGAGTAGCCCATCATCTCCATCCCCTCCCACCGCGTGAAGACGGCCGGGAGGTACGCCCGCGGGTCCTGGCTGAACGCGATGGTTCCGCCGCGGACGACGTGGAGGTTCACGTTGCTGCGCAGGTGGATCGGGCCGGTGAGGAAGCGGCCCTCGGGAACGACGACGCGCCCGCCGCCGGCCGACGCGCACGCCGCGATCGCGTCGCGGAAGGCCGCCGTGCAGTCCGTCCGCCCGTCGCCCACCGCGCCGTAGCGCGTGATCGCGAAACCGCGGTCGGGGAAGATGGGGGAGACGATGCGGGCGAGGATGGAGGGGACGCGGTCCCAGCCGACGAGCTCGCCGCTCGTCGAAGGAGACCCGAGCGCGCGGCCGAAGCCCGCGCACGCGGTGCCGAAGGGGAGGACGAGCGCCGCGCCGGCCCCGAGGCCGAGGAGGCGGACGAAGTCGCGGCGGGAGAGATCTCCCGCGGAAGGGTTCACCACGCCGGCGTCCTCACGGTCGAGGGGTTCGGTCGCGAAGCGCCCCACGTCGTGAGGCGCGCTGTCGGAGCCTGGACGACGCGCCGCGCTCACGCGATCTGCGGCGCGGCGAAGGACGGGGCGGCCACCAGCGCCACCGCGCCGCGGAGCCGCGGGTTGGAGACCGTCTCGGGGATGATCGGCGTGGCCGCGGCGGAGGCGGTCAGCGCCCGGGCGCCGATCTCGGCGCGGACGCGCGGCTCCAGGATGTCCCAGGCCGCCGTGAGCTCGCCGCCCACGAAGACGCGGGCCGGGTTGAGGACGTTGACGATCATCGCCAGCCCCTGCCCCAGGTAGCGCCCCGTGTCGTCGAGCGCCGCGCGCGCCGCCGCGTCGCCGGTGCGGGCGCGGGTGATCAGCTCCTCCATGGTCAGCGCCGTCGCCTCCAGCAGCTCGCGCGTGTCGGTGGGCGAGATCTCGCGGCCCAGGTAGCGCGACAGCGTCGCCAGGTTGGAGGTGTACGCCTCCCAGCACCCCCGCGCCCCGCAGAGGCAGCGCGGCCCCTCGCGGTCGAGGGGGACGTGGCCGAACTCGCCCGCCGTGTGGCTGCTCCCGCGCACCACCTGGCCGCCGACGACGATCCCCGCGCCCACGCCGTCGCCCACGGTGACGTAGACGAAGTCGCCGGTGTCGCCCCCGCGCTGCCCCAGCCACATCTGCGCGAGGGCGCAGGCGATGGGCGCGTTCTCGACCTGCACCGGGAGCCCCGCCGCCTCGGCCAGCGCGTCGCGGACCTCCACGTCGCGCCACCCCAGCTGCGGCGAGTTGAGCACCCGCCCCGTGCGCTGGTCGACCATCCCGGGGACGACGAGCCCGAACCCCTCGCACTCGCCGTCGCCGCCGTAGGTGCGGAGGAGCCGCCCGGCGCGCGCGGCCAGCTCGTCCACCAGCGCGGCGGGGTCGACGAGCGTGGGGAAGGTCTCCAGCGCGATCTGCGTCCCCGCGAAGTCGGAGAGCATCAGGTAGGTGCGGCTGAAGCGGACGTCCGCCGCCACCACCAGCCGGTCGCGGGTGCGGACGTAGAGCATGGTGGGCTTGCGGCCGCGCGCCGTGTCGACGGTGGCGCCCTCGTAGACGGCGCCCTCCTCCATCAGCTCGTTGACCAGCGCCGTCACCCGCCCCCGGCCGATGTTCATCCGCCGCGCCAGGTCGGCGCGCGAGATCGGCTGGTGCTCGCGCACCAGGTTGAGGAGGATCTGCCGGTTGATCTCGCGCGAGGTGGAGCGCGTGGCCAGCGTGAAGTTGCGGACGTTGATCTTTCGCACGGGCCCCTGATCCGGGTCGCGAGGAAGACGCCTCGGAAGACGGCGGCGGAACGAGACCGTTGCGCGCCGGAGACGGCGGCGGTACATTCGGTCGCAGGTTAGTTCCGACTGAGAACAAAATGCGGGCACGCCCGCTCCGCCGCAAGAGGCCCGGCGGAACCGACCGAAGTCCTCCGCCGCGGATCTCATCCACCAGGCCGCAGAGATGTCCCCCGACGCCCCCCGCTTCTCCTCCGGCGACCACGAAGAAGCGCTCGTCCTCCACGACGACCGCTTCTTCGACCCGGACCCCACGGTCCGGTCGGTCGCCCGCGCGCTCTACGAGGAGACGCGGGGGCTCCCGCTGGTCTGCCCTCACGGCCACGTCGACCCGGCGCTCCTGGCCGAGGACGCGCCCTTCCCCGAGCCCACGGCGCTCCTCCTCGTCCCGGACCACTACATCTTCCGGATGCTCTACTCGCGCGGCGTCCCCATGGAGGCCATGGGGGTGCCCACGCGCGACGGGACGCCGGTCGAGACGGACCCGCGGCGGATCTGGCGGACCTTCGCCGAGCACTACTTCCTCTTCCGCGGCACGCCCACCGGCGCCTGGCTCGACCACGAGCTCCACGACGTCTTCGGCGTCCGCGTCCGCCTGAGCGCCCGCACCGCCGAGCGCGTCTACGACCAGGTCGCCGAGCGCCTCGCCAGTCCCGAGTTCCGCCCCCGCGCCCTCTTCGACCGCTTCAACATCGAGGTGCTGACGACGACGGACGCGGCGGCGGACTCCCTCGATCATCATCGCGCGATCCGCGACTCCGGGTGGAAGGGACGGGTGATCCCCGCCTTCCGCCCCGACGCCGTATTCCGCATCGCGGCGCCCGGGTGGACGGGGGAGATCGACGCGCTGGCCCGCGCGCACGGCGCGTCCATCGGCTCGTACGCGGAACTCATCGCCGCGCTGGAGGGGCGCCGCGCCTTCTTCCGCTCCATGGGGGCGACCTCGACCGACCACGCGGTGCTGGAGCCGTACACCGAGCGGCTGGCGGACGAGGAGGCGGAGCGGATCTTCGCCCGCGCCCTGGGCGGCGAGGCGACGGCGGACGACCAGCGGCGCTTCGAGGCGCACATGCTGATGGAGATGGCGCGGATGTCCGTGGCCGACGGGCTGGTGATGCAGCTCCACCCCGGCGCCCTCCGCGACCACAACGAGCGCGTCTTCGCCCGCTTCGGCGTCGACAAGGGCGCCGACATCCCCGTCGCCACCGAGTACACGCGGAACCTCCGCGCGCTGCTGAACGCCTACGGGAACGACCCGCGGCTGACGCTCGTCCTCTTCACCCTCGACGAGTCGACGTACGCGCGCGAGCTGGCGCCGCTCGCCGGTCATTATCCCGCCGTGCGCCTCGGCCCGCCCTGGTGGTTCCACGACTCGGTGCAGGGGATGACGCGCTTCCGCGAGCGGACGACGGAGACGGCGGGGATCTACAACACGGCCGGCTTCAACGACGACACCCGCGCCTTCTGCTCCATCCCCGCCCGCCACGACCTGGCCCGCCGCGTGGACGCCAGCTTCCTCGCCGGCCTCGTCGCGCGCCACGTGATCGGGATGGGCGACGCGCGCGAGATGGCGCGGGCGATGGCGTACGAGCTGGCGAAGGAGACGTACCGGCTCGACGGCGTCGAGACGGCGGACGACGTGCCCTCGGCCGACGGCGCGTCGCGGCCGGAGCTGCGGGCCGCGCGGGCGGCGGGGGCGTGATGGAGACGCCGCTGGCGGTCCGCGTCCACCCGGCCGACGACGTGGCCGTCGCCACCGGCCCCCTGCACGCGGGGACGGAGGTGGCGGTCGACGGCGCGCGCGTGGTGCTGGCCGAGGACATCCCCGCCGGGCACAAGCTGGCGCTGCGCGTGATCGCCCCCGGCGAGGCGGTGAGCAAGTACGGCTTCCCCATCGGCGAGGCCACCGCGCCGATCGCGGCGGGGACGTGGGTGCACTCGCACAACCTGCGGACGCGGCTCTCGGGGACGCTCGACTACCACTATCGCCCGTCCTCGAAGAGCGGGGCGAAGCCGTCGATCGACGTCCCGACGTTCCAGGGCTACCGCCGCGCGGACGGGCGGGTGGGGACGCGCAACGAGGTGTGGATCGTCAACACCGTGGGGTGCGTGAACACGGCGGCCGAGCGGGTCGCGCGCGTGGCCGGGGAGCGCTTCGCGGGGCGGATCGACGGCGTCCACGCCTTCTCGCACCCGTACGGGTGCAGCCAGCTGGGCGACGACCTCCGCAACACGCAGAAGGTCCTCGCGGGGCTCCTCCGCCACCCCAACGCGGGCGGCGTCCTGGTCCTCGGCCTGGGGTGCGAGAACAACCAGATGGAGAGCCTGCTGGCGATGGCGGGCGAGGTGGACCGCGAGCGGCTGCGCTTCTTCAACACGCAGGACGTGGACGACGAGGTGGAGGACGGCGTCGAGGCGGTCGCCGAGCTGGTGGCGCGGATGGAGGGCGACCGCCGCGCCGATTGTCCCGCTTCGGAACTAATCCTCGGCCACAAGTGCGGCGGCTCGGACGGGTTCAGCGGAATCACGGCGAACCCGCTCGTCGGGCGGATCGCGGACCGGCTGACGGCGGCGGGGGGCGGGGTGATCCTCACCGAGGTCCCGGAGATGTTCGGCGCCGAGCAGGTGCTGATGGACCGCGCGGCGAGCGAGGAGGTCTTCCGCGACGTGGTGGCGATGGTGAACGACTTCAAGGACTACTTCCTCCGCCACGGCCAGCCGGTCTACGAGAACCCGTCGCCGGGGAACAAGGCCGGGGGGCTCACCACGCTGGAGGAGAAGTCGCTGGGCGCCATCCAGAAGGGCGGGCGCGCCCCCGTCACCCGCGTCCTCCGCTACGGCGAGCCCGCGTCGGCCGGCGGTCTGTCCCTGCTGGAGGCGCCGGGGAACGACGGCGTCTCGTCGACGGCGATGGTGGCCAGCGGCGCCACCGTCCTCCTCTTCACCACCGGCCGCGGGACGCCGCTCGGCTTCCCCGTCCCCACGGTGAAGATCGCGTCGAACAGCTACATCGCCGGGAAGAAGCCGCACTGGATCGACTTCAACGCCGGCGCGCTGCTGGACGGCGGCGCGACGATGGATTCTCTCGCGGACGAGCTCTTCGCGTACGTGCTCGACGTGGCCTCCGGGCGCGTCCGCACCAACAACGAGACGAACGGCTACCGCGAGATCGCGATCTGGAAAGAAGGCGTCACACTGTAAGTGACGTCGAACTGCATTGGACTCTCACAGGGGGCACAGAGGACACAGAGGGAGATCGCCGTGGGACCGAAGTTCCCCTGTGTCCTCTGTGCCCCCTGTGAGAGACCCTCTTAAGGAAAGCCGACGAAGCCGATGACCCTGCCCCTCCTCACCGCCGATCTCGTGCGCTCCGCCGCCTTCCAGGCGCGGACGGACGTCGGCGTGCCCGCGCCGGGGCTGCTGGAGCTGCCCGAGCGCGTGGTGCAGTTCGGGACGGGCGCGTTCCTCCGCGGCTTCGTGGAGCCGCTGATCGACCAGGCGAACCGCGAGGGGCGCTTCGGCGGGCGCGTGGTGATGGTCGGCTCCACGGGGAGCGGGCGCGACCGGGTGCTGGGGGAGCAGGACGGGCTCTACACCCTCTCGGTGCAGGGCGTCGACGGCGGCACGGTCGTGCACGAGCGGCGGGTGATCGCCTCGGTGAGCCGCGCTCTCTCGGCGACGGACGAGTGGGAGGCGGTGCTGGCGTGCGCGCGGAATCCGGACCTCGCGCTCGTCTTCTCCAATACCACCGAGGCGGGAATCGTCCTGGATGAGGGCGACGCGCCCGACGCCGCGCCGCCGCGCTCCTTCCCCGGCAAGCTCACGCGCTTCCTCTGGGAGCGGGCGACGGCGTTCGACTTCGACCCGGCGCGCGGCCTCGTCGTCCTCCCCTGCGAGCTGATCGAGGACAACGGGCGGCGGCTGAGGGAGATCGTCCTCGCCTTCGCCGATCGTTGGAAGCTCGGTCCCCGTTTCGCCGCGTGGATCGAGGCGGCGGTGCCGTTCCGCGACACGCTGGTGGACCGGATCGTCCCCGGCACACCGGCGCCCGACGCGCGCGGCGAAGCGGAAGCCGGGCTGGGATACCGCGACGCGCTGCTGACGGTGGCGGAGGCGTACTCGCTCTTCGTGATCGAAGGGGACGAGGCGATGCGCGCGCGTCTTCCCTTCGGCGACTTCCCCGGCGTGGTCGTCACCGACGACGTGGCGCCGTACCGCGAGCGGAAGGTGCGGCTGCTGAACGGCGCGCACACCATCACCGTCCCCGCGGCCGTCCTGGCCGGGTGCGAGACGGTGCTGGAGGCGGTGCGGCACCCGCTCGTCGGCGCCTTCCTCCACCGCGTGATGCTGGAGGAGATCGTCCCCACCGTCGACGCGCCGGGGGCAGAGGGGTACGCGCACGCCGTCCTCGACCGCTTCGCCAACCCGCACGTCCGCCACGCGCTCCTCGACATCTCGCTCCAGCAGACGCTGAAGGTGCGCGTCCGCATCGTCCCCTCCATCCTCCGCCACGCGGAGCGGAGCGGGCGGGCGCCGCGCTGCCTGGCCTTCGGCTTCGCCGCCTACCTCCTCTTCGTCCGCCAGTGCCTCGGGCTGGCCGACGACCAGGCGCGGCGGGTCCGGGAGCACTGGGAACACAACGAGAACGGCGGTGGCCAGCGCGTGGCCGCCGCCGTTTGCGCGGATACCGAGCTCTGGGGCGCCGACCTCGCCGCCGTCCCCGGCTTCGCGGACACGGTGGGAGAGGCCATCGACACCATCGCGCGCGACGGGATCGACGCCGCGCTGGAGGCGCACCTCGCCGCCGGGGCCGCCACGTGACGTTCGATCGAAGACTCGCTCCACGCCGCCCTGTTTCGTCCGGACGTTCGTTCAGCCGATGAACTTTCGACCCGAGAAGATGACGACCGCCGCCGCATCGCCCCCGCGCCCCGAGACCGTCCGCCGCATCGCGGCGTCCGGCGCCCTCGCCGTCGTCCGTCTTCCGGACGCGGCGGCGCTCCCGCGCGTGGCCGAGGCGCTGCACGCGGGCGGCGTCGCGTCCATCGAGGTGACGATGACCGTCCCCGGCGCGCTGGACGCCATCGCGCGCCTGGTCGGCTCCGCGAACGGCGAGCTGCTGATCGGCGTCGGCTCGGTGCTCGACGTGGACACCGCGCGGCGGGCGGTGGAGGCGGGGGCGCGCTTCGTCGTCTCTCCGATCTTCAAGGCGGAGATCGTGGACGAAGCGCACCGCCAGGGCGCCGCCGCGCTCCCCGGCGCCTTCACGCCGACGGAGATCCTCCGCGCGCACGAGAGCGGGGCCGACCTGGTGAAGGTCTTCCCCTCCGACGCGCTCGGCCCCGCGTTCATCCGCGGCGTCCTGGCGCCGATGCCCTTCCTCCGCCTCGTCCCCACCGGCGCCGTGACGCCGGAGAACGCGGGCGAGTGGATCCGCGCGGGCGCCGCCGCCGTCGGCCTCGGCTCCGCGCTGGTCGACCCGAAGCGCGTCGCGGCGGGAGACTACGCCGCGATCACGGAGCGGGCGCGGCGGACGGTCGAGTCGATCCACGCCGCGCGCGGGGGGGCGTCGTGAAGCGCGTCGTCACCTTCGGGGAGCTGATGCTCCGCCTCTCCCCGCCGGGGGAGGAGCGGCTCTTCCAGTCCCCCGCCCTGCGCACCTACTTCGGCGGGAGCGAGGCGAACGTGGCGGTGTCGCTGGCGCACTTCGGCCGCCGGAGCGACTACGTCACCCGCCTCCCCGCCAACCCCGTCGGCGACGCCGCGCTCTCCGCCCTCCGCGCGGAAGGCGTCGGCGTGGGCGGCGTCCTCCGCGGCGGCGAGCGGCTGGGGATCTACTTCGTCGAGCCCGGCGCCGACCTCCGCGCCCTCCGCGTCGTCTACGACCGCGCCGGGTCGGCGTTCGCGAAGCTCGATCCCGAAGAGATCGACTGGACGGCGGTCCTCGGCGGCGCCGACTGGCTCCACCTCTCCGGCATCACCCCCGCGCTCGGCGACGGCCCCGCGCGCGCCGCGCAGGCCGCCGTCGACGCCGCGCAGTCGGCCGGAGCGAAGGTCAGCGTCGACCTCAACTACCGCCCCGCCCTCTGGACCGGCCGCGACCCCGTCCCCGTCACCCGCGCGCTCGTCCGCGGCTGCGACGTGGTGATCGGCAACCCCGGCGCCGTCGCCGCCATGCTCGGCGTCGGCGCGGGCACAGGCGGCGGCGAGTCCGAGATCGTCCTCCGCGCCTCGGCCGAGGCCCTCTGCGCCGAGCTGGAGTGCCGCGCCGTCGCCCTCACCCGCCGCGACGTCGTCTCCGCGTCGGAGCACGGGTGGAGCGCCGCCCTCTTCGACCCGCGGGACGGGACGATGCACGCCAGCCGCCCCTGGCGCGTCCGCGTCACCGACCGCGTCGGCGGCGGCGACTCGTTCGCCGCCGCGCTGATCCACGCCACGCTCGACGGCCGTCCCGCGAAGGACGCGCTGGAGTTCGCCACCGCCGCCAGCGCGCTCAAGCTCACGATCCCCGGCGACTTCAACCGCGTGCGCGCGGACGAGGTCGACACCCTCCTCCAACGCACCCGGTGAGTCCGATGTCCGCTCACTCCCCCACGGTCGAAGAGCCGCGCGCCCGCCGCGCCGTCGAGGAAGCCGCGGCCGCCGCCGCCGCGCCGCCGCCGGGGCTCGGCTACCGGTGGACGATCTGCGCCCTCCTCTTCGCCGCCACCACCATCAACTACATCGACCGCCAGGTCCTGGGGATCCTGGCGCCCACCCTCCAGGGCGAGATCGGGTGGAGCGAGGCCGACTACGGCGACATCGTCTCCTGGTTCTCCTTCGCCTACGCGCTGGGCTTCCTGGGGATGGGGCGGCTGCTGGACCGGATCGGCGTCCGCAAGGGCTTCTCCTTCGCCGTCGTGGCGTGGAGCCTGGCGGCCATGGGGCACGCCTTCGCCCGCACGGCCGGCGGCTTCGCGCTGGCCCGCGGCGCGCTGGGGCTGGGCGAGTCGGGGAACTTCCCCGGCGCCATCAAGGCCACCGCCGAGTGGTTCCCCAGGAAGGAGCGCGCCTTCGCCACGGGGATCTTCAACGCCGGGAGCAACGTCGGCGCCATCGTCGCCCCCCTCATGGTCCCCTGGATCACCCTCCAGTGGGGGTGGAAGTGGGCCTTCATCGTCACCGGCGCCCTCGGCTTCGTCTGGCTCGTCTTCTGGCTGGCGCTCTATCGCACACCCGAAACGCACCCCCGCGTCTCCCCCGCCGAGCTCGCCTACATCCGCAGCGATCCGGTGGAGCGCACCGAGCACGTGCCCTGGCTCTCGCTCCTGAAGCACCGGCAGACGTGGGCGTTCTTCGTGGGGAAGTTCCTCACCGACCCGATCTGGTGGTTCTACCTCTACTGGCTCCCGAAATTCCTCGACGCCAACTGGGGGGTGCAGCTGGCGGGGCTGGCCGCGCCGCTGGTGGCCATCTACCTGGTGGCCGACGTGGGCTCGGTGGGCGGCGGGTGGCTCTCCAGCGCGCTCATCAAGCGCGGGTGGACGGTCAACGCGGGGCGGAAGACGGCGATGCTCATCGCCGCGCTCCTCATCGTCCCCACCATGTTCGCGCCGCACGCCTCCAGCCTGTGGGTGGCGGTGGCGATCGTGAGCGTGGCGGCGGCGGCGCACCAGTGGTGGAGCTGCAACCTCTTCACCACCGCCAGCGACATGTTCCCCCGCCGCGCCGTGGCCTCGGTGGTGGGGATCGGCGGCTTCGCGGGGGCCATGGGCGGCGTCCTCTTCCAGCGCGCCACGGGGCGGATCCTGGAGGCGACGGGGAACAACTACTCGCTGATCTTCATGGTCTGCGGCCTCGCCTACGTCACCGCGCTGGCCATCATGCACCTGATGGTCCCCCGCCTCGAGCCCGCCCGGCTGGAGGGCGACGCGTGAGCCTCGCGAAGCGGGGAAAGGGGGGCGTCATGACCCCGTTGCGGCCGGAGGGAGCCGGCTCTACATTCGCCGCCCTTATTGTTTCATCGGCGAACAATATCGTCGGCGCGCGCTTCCCCCGCGCGCGCCCGCCCTCCCGCGACGCCTCCGAGCGCGGCCCGCCCGGCGCGCTCCCGCTCCCGATCCGTTCCGAAGATAGATCCGGCAGCCAGCGAAGTTCCCCCCGTCACCCCGGGACAGGAGACAGCATGCCACTCCGTCGTCGATGCGCCGCCCCGCGAGGGACGCGCGATTCCCTCCCCCAACGCACCCAGCCAGGAGGACTCCCCATGCGCTGGACCCGAGCACTCGCACTCGCCGCCGCCCTCCTGGGCGCGCCCGCGGCGCTGGCGGCCCAGGGCGGCACCGTCACCGGCACCGTGGTCGACGCGCGGACGTCGCGCCCCCTCGCCGAGGCTTCCGTCGCCGTCCCCGGCGGCGGGCGCGGGACGGTGACCGGCGCCGACGGCCGCTTCACCCTCACGCAGGTCCCCACGGGGACGCGCACCGTGCGCGCCTCGCGCCCCGGCTACGCCACCGCCGAGCAGTCCGTCGCGGTGACGGCGGGCGGAACGGCGAACGTGACGCTCCGCCTCTCGCCGCAGGACGTCCGCCTCGACGAGATCGTCGCCATCGGCTACGGCCAGCAGGAGCGGCGCAACGTCACCGGCGCGGTGTCGTCGGTGACCACCGCGGTGCTGGAGCGGAGCCCCGTCTCCTCCATCGACCAGCTCCTCCAGGGGACGGCCGCGGGCGTCCAGGTGACGACCGCCTCCGCCGCCCCCGGCGGGGGGATCTCGATCCGCATCCGCGGCTCGGGGTCGATCTCGGGGAGCAGCGAGCCCCTCTACGTCATCGACGGCTTCCCGATCGAGAACGACGCCGAGGCGGCCTCGCCGGGGAGCGGCGGGCGGGTGACGGCCACGGTGGCGTCGAACCCGCTGGCGGCGCTCAACCCGCAGGACATCGAGTCGGTCGAGGTCCTCAAGGACGCCTCGGCGACGGCGATCTACGGCGCCCGCGGGGCCAACGGGGTCATCATCATCACCACCAGGCGGGGGAAGGTGGGCCGCCCGCGCCTCAGCGTCGACCTCTTCACGGGGACGCAGAACGTCGCCAACCGCTACGACCTCCTCGACGCCCGGAGCCTGGCGCTGGCCTTCAACGCGCAGGCCGAGGAGGCGGGGCAGGCCCCGATCTTCACCCAGGCCTTCCTCGACACCCTGGGCGCGGGGACCGACTGGCAGGACGAGATCTTCCGCGACGCGCCCATCCGCTCCATCCAGGCCTCCGTCTCGGGCGGCACGGCGGGCGACAACGTCACCACCTACGCCGTCTCGGGCGGGTACTTCGACCAGGAGGGCGTCGTCCTCGGCTCCGACTTCGAGCGCCTCTCCATCCGCGCCAACCTCGAGCAGGGGCTGGGGCAGCGGTACAAGTTCGGCACCTCGCTCTCGGCCTCCCGCGTGGCGACGTCGTTCATCCCCACCGACGGCGAGAGCAACCGGCGGGCGGGGGCGGTGGGCGCCGCCATCCAGGCGTACCCCTTCCTCCCCGTGCGCTTCGAGGACGGCCGCTACCCGTACCAGGGGCGCGACCTGGTGGCCGTCGGCGTCCCCGGCGGGCTGGCGGCCGACCTGGTGAACCCCGTCTCGCTGGCCGCCGAGGTCACCGACCGGCTGGGCGACACGCGGCTCCTGGGGAACGTCTTCGGCGAGGCGGAGGTCGTCCCCGGCCTCCGGGCCCGCGTGGCGGCCGGCGCCGACTACGCCACCCGCTCGCGCGACACCTACTACCCGCGCGCCACCCGCCGCGGCGAGGAGGCGGGCGGCGAGGCGATCCGCGGCCGCGCCGACGTCGTCAGTTTCCTCAACGAGAACACGCTGAACTACGAGGGCGGCTTCGGCGACGCGCACCAGTTCGACCTACTGGCCGGCTACACCTGGCAGACCAACGAGACCTCGCGCACGGGGATGAGCGCCACGGGGTTCGTCAACGACATCACCACCTTCGACGACCTGGAGTCGGCGAGCGTCTTCGACCGCCCCACCTCGGAGCGCGAGAAGTGGACGCTGACCTCGTGGCTGGGGCGGGCGCACTACACCCTCCACGACCGCTACAACCTGACGCTCACCGGGAGATACGACGGCTCGTCGCGCTTCGGCGCGGGGAACAAGTGGGGCTTCTTCCCCTCGGTGGCGGGGGCGTGGCTGGTGAGCGACGAGCGCTTCCTGAGCGGGGTCGAGGCGCTCGACCAGCTCAAGCTCCGGGCGTCGTACGGCGTCTCGGGGAACCCGGCGATCCGGCCGTACCAGTCGCTGGCCCGCCTGGTGAGCACCACCTACTCCTTCGGGGGAACGCCGGTGAGCGGGTACTTCCCCGTGGGCGTCGCCAACGAGAACCTCACCTGGGAGTCGACGAAGCAGACCGACATCGGCGTCGACCTGGGGCTCTTCGGCCGCGCGACGCTCTCGGTCGACTGGTACGACAAGGACACCGACGACCTCCTCCTCCTGGTCGACCTCCCGCAGGAGACGGGCGTCCCCCGCGGCCTCATCAACGCCGGGTCGGTCCGCAACCGCGGGGTGGAGCTCGCCCTCTCGCTCGACGTCCTCCAGCCCGCGGACGAGACGCGCGCGCCCCGGTGGACGACGTCGTTCAACTTCGCCCGCAACCGGAACGAGGTGACGGGGCTGGGCGACGACGTGGAGATCCGCGCGTCGACCATCTCCGACGACTTCAAGCTGGGCGGGACGGTGGTGCGCGTCGGCGAGCCGATCGGCGTCTTCGTGGGCTACCGCACGGGGGGGATCGTCCGCGACCAGGCGCAGGCCGACCTGCTGAACGAGACGTACGTCAACCGCGTCACCGGCCAGCCGTACCGCCCGGGCGACGTGATCTTCGCCGACGTCGACGGGAACGACACCATCAACACCCTCGACCGGACGGTGATCGGGAACCCGCACCCCGACTTCACCCTGGGGTGGGCGAACACGATCGGCTTCCGCGGCTTCGAGCTCTCGTCGCTGGTGCAGGGCTCCTTCGGGAACGACATCCTGAACCTGAACCTCTGGCGGCTGACCGGGGGCGACCTGGCCACCAACGTCCTCCGCGAGCGCTTCGAGGACCGCTGGACCGAGGAGAACCCGGACGCCCGCTTCCCGCGGCTGGGGGTCAACACGGTGGGGGCGGGGACGACCGACTACAACGACCTGATCGTCGAGGACGGCTCGTACCTCCGGCTGAAGACGGTGTCGCTGGCCTACACCCTCCCCGAGCGGTGGGTGCGCGGGCGGGGCTTCGGGAGCGCGCGCGTCTACGTCACGGGGACCAACCTGGTCACCCTGACCGACTACCGCGGCTTCGACCCCGAGGTGAGCAGCTTCGGCGCGGGGAACCTCAACCGCGGCATCGACATCGGCGCCTATCCGTCGGCGCGGTCGGTGATCGTCGGCATGACCTTCGGCTACTGAGGGAGAGCCTTCCGATGAAGACCACACGTAAGCGCCTCGCCGGGCTGGCGCTGGCCGCCCTCGCGGCGGCGCCGCTGGCCTCGTGCGAGGGCGACCTCACCGAGGTGCCGTACTCGTTCGTCTCGCCCGAGAACTTCTACCGCAACGCGGCCGACGCGCTGGCCGCGCTGGCCGGGGCCTACGACGGCTTCCAGGCCGACGTGGACGCGCTGGGGGTCGACGACACCGAGTACTACGGGCGCCACTACTGGATGCTGGTGGAGTATCCCACGGAAGTGATGACCGTCCGCCTGGGCGCCACCAACGAGCGCACCGAGCCCGACATCTACCGGGTGCACCCGGGGCACAACTACATCGCGGGGGTCTGGCAGTCGGCGTACCACGCCATCAACCGGGCCAACGCGGTGATCGACAACGTCCCCGGGATCGAGAACATCGACCCGGCGCTCCGCGACCGGATCGTGGCCGAGGCGCGCTTCCTCCGCGCCTACCACTACTTCAACCTGGTGCGCCTCTTCGGCGGCGTGCCGCTGGTGCTGAACGAGACCAAGTCGCTGGAGGACGTCCGCAAGCCGCGGAGCACCGAGGCGGAGGTCTACCAGGCGATCCTCGCCGACGCCGAGGCGGCCGCGGCGGCGCTCCCGGTCTCGTACACGGGGAACGACCGCGGACGGGCGACGCGAGGGGCGGCGCTGGCGCTGGCGGCGAAGGCCCACCTCCAGTTCGGCGCGGTGGCCGGCGGGGGCGCGGCGGCGTTCCAGGCGGCGGAGGCGCGGGCGCGGGAGGTGATGGCGCTGGGGGTGTACTCGCTCCTCCCCAGCTACGCGTCGGTGTTCGCGCAGAGCAACGAGAACAACGCCGAGGTGGTGTTCGACATCCAGAACACCCGCTCGCCGGGCGCGGGGGGCCACATGTGCGACCAGTTCGCCCCGCGGCCGCAGCCGTCGCAGAGCGACTTCCCCTGGTGCGACTCGCAGAACCCCTCGTTCATCGCCGAGTGGCCGTTCTTCTACAGCTACCACCCCACCGACACGCGGCGCGCGGCGACGTGGCTGCTGACCTACACCAAGAAGAGCGGGACGACGGTGAGCTGGGACTCGACGGCGACGGCGGTGAACGCGTACGGGAGCGCGGGGCCCATCCCGCACAAGTACATGGACAAGACGCCGGGGTCGCAGGACGGGGCCGAGGAGCCGAACTTCATCCTCATCCGCTACGCCGACGTCCTGTTGACGCTTGCCGAGGCGATCAACGAGAACGCCGGGCCCACCTCGGAGGCGTACGGCTTCGTGGACGCGGTGCGGCAGAGGGCGAACGTGCCGAAGCTGACGCCGGGGCTGTCGAAGACGGCGTTCCGCGACTCGCTCTTCCTGGAGCGGCGCTTCGAGCTGGCGATGGAGGGGCACGGCCACTTCGACTCGCAGCGGAACTGGGCGTGGGCCGAGAACCGGATCGAGGCGGCGGCGGCCGACTCGTCGCGGGCGCGGTGGAACCGTCCCCGCCCGTCGGGCTGCGGGAGCTGCATCCCCCGCGACAGCAGCGTGCCCAAGGTGCGGCTGCAGCTCGACGCGCACCACCGGTTCTACCCGATCCCCCAGGAGGCGATCGACGTGAACCCGCTGCTGACGCAGAACGACGGGTACTGATCCGGAGAGGTCTCACGCTCAAGGCGCGGAGGG
>DATACF010000730.1:0-3528 GCA_036259235.1 Longimicrobium sp.
GCGCTCCTCCGCGCCGCCTGATCGAGCCCCTCGTCCCGCGACGACGAACTGCAAGGTCTCACGCAGAGCAGCAGAGTCAGCAGAGGACTGCGATGAAGTTTCCTCTGCTGACTCTGCTTCTCTGCGTGAGACAGGCTTTTACGACATGGCCCGTCTTTTCTGTACTTAGGACTTGGGACTCAGGACTCCGGCGAGGTATCTCCCCGTCACGCTCTCCCCCACCCCCGCCACCTGCTCCGGCGTCCCCATCGCCACCACGCGGCCGCCGTCGGGCCCCGCGCCCGGCCCCAGGTCGACGATCCAGTCGGCCGTCTTGATGACGTCGAGGTTGTGCTCGATCAGGAGCACCGTGTGCCCCGCGTCCACCAGGTCGCCCAGGACGCGGAGGAGCTTCCGGATGTCGTCGAGGTGGAGCCCCGTGGTGGGCTCGTCGAGGATGTAGAGCTTCTTCCCCCCCTTCCGCGCCCCCAGCGCCAGCTCGCGCGCGATCTTGATCCGCTGCGCCTCGCCGCCGGAGAGGGTGGGCGCCGGCTGGCCCAGGCGGAGGTACCCCAGCCCCACCTGCTGGAGGTGCCAGAGCTGCTGCCCCAGCCGGTCCTCCTGGAGGAAGAAGCGGATCGCCTCGTCGATCGTCATCTCCAGGACGTCCTTGACGCTCGCGCTCCGGTAGCGCACGTCGAGGACCTCGGGCTTGAAGCGCGCGCCGCCGCACACCTCGCAGGGGACGAAGACGTCGGCCATGAAGACCATCTCCACCTGCACCTGCCCCTCGCCCTTGCACGCCTCGCAGCGGCCGCCCGCCACGTTGAACGAGAAGTGCCCCGGCCCCAGCCCCCGCCGCCGCGCCTCGGGGAGCGACGAGTAGATCCGCCGCACCTCGTCCCACGCCTTGATGTACGTCACCGGGTTCGACCGGGGGGTGCGCCCGATCGGCGACTGGTCGACGAGGACGACCTCCTTCAGCAGCCCCGCCCCCGTGATCCGGTCGAACGCCCCCACCGCCTCCCCCAGGTGCCGCTTCGCCGTCGTCTCGCCCCCCGAGAGCTCCCGCTCCACGGCGCGGTAGAGGACGTCGTGCACCAGCGTGCTCTTCCCCGACCCCGACACCCCCGTCACCACCGTCAGCGCGCCCAGGGGGATCTCCACCCGGTCGCCCCGGAGGTTGTGCTCGCGCGCCCCCTCCAGCCGGACCTTCGGCCCCAGGACGTGGCGGCGGCGCGAAGGCACCGGGATCTCCTCGCGCCCCGAGAGGTAGCGCCCGGTGAGCGTGTCCGCCTCCAGCAGCGCCGACAGCGGGCCGCTGAAGACCAGCTCGCCTCCCCGCTCGCCGCTCCCCGGCCCCAGCTCCACCAGCCAGTCCGCCAGCCGCATCGCCTCCGGGTCGTGCTCCACCACGAGGACGGTGTTCCCGTGCTCGCGGAGGCGCACCAGGAGGCGGAGGAGCCGGTCGTTGTCCGCCGGGTGGAGCCCGATCGTGGGCTCGTCGAGGACGTAGAGGGTGTCCACCAGCCGGCTCCCCAGCGAGTTCGCCAGCGTGATCCGCTGCGCCTCGCCCCCCGAGAGGGTGCGCGTCTGCCGGTCGAGCGTCAGGTATCCCAGCCCCACGTCGTCGAGGAACCCCACCCGCGCGTCCAGCTCCTTCAGCACCTGCTCCGCGATCCCCCGCTCCTGGGGCGTCAGCGGCGACGCCGGGCAATCGGGCCCCGGCGCCGCGCCCTCGTCGTGCAGCGCGCGCACCCAGGGGCGGAGGCGGGTGAGCGGGAGCTGCGAGACGTCGGCGATGGTGCGGCCGGCGACGCGGACCCAGAGCGCCTCGCGGCGGAGCTTGGCCCCGCCGCAGGTGGGGCAGGTGCGCGCCGTCTGGTACTGGCGGATGAAGACGCGGATGTACTGCTTGTAGCGCTTCTCCTCCAGGTCCTCGAAGAACGAGTAGACCCCCTGGAACCCCCGCGCCCCGTGCAGCACCTTCTGGCGGAACGCCTCCGGGAGCTCCGCCCACGGCGCGTCGAAGGGGACCCCCTCCTTCTTCGCGAACGTCTGGAGCGACTTCCGCCGCGCCTCGTAGCGCGGCATCCGCCACGGGTCCACCGCCCCCTCGGCCAGCGAGCGCGAGGGGTTGCAGACGATCAGCGAGTCGTCGAGCTGGAGGACCGCGCCGAAGCCGGTGCACTCCGGGCAGCTCCCGTACGGGTTGTTGAAGGAGAAGAGCTGCGGGCTGGGCGTGGCGAACTCGATCTCCGGGTGGTCCGGGCAGCGGAAGCGCTCGGTGAAGCGCATCCGCGCCCCGTCCACGGGGACGACCACCGCCTCCCCCTCCCCTTCCGCGAACGCCTGCTGGAGCGAGTCCGCCAGCCGCGATCCCTCCTCCGGGTCCACCCGGAAGCGGTCCACGATCACCAGGAGCTCGCCCGCCGCCGTGATGTCGATCCCTTCCGGGAGCTCGTCGAGGTGGAGCTCGCGGCCGTCCGCCAGGACGCGGAGGAAGCCGAGCGCGCGGAGGTTGTCGACGACCAGCGCGTGGGTGACGCGGGCCGAGCGCGGGAGGGGGAAGGCCACCATCGCCCGCGTCCCGGGGGGGAGGGCGAGGACGGCGTCGGTGGCCGACTGCACGGTGTCCGGGCGCACCTCGCGGCCGCAGGGCGTGTCGCCTTGCCCCGGGCAGAAGGTGCGCCCCACGCGCGCGAAGAGGAGGCGGAGGTAGTCGTAGACCTCCGTCGCGGTGCCGACGGTGGAGCGGCTGGTCTTGGTGGGGTTGCGCTGCTCGATGGCGACCGCCGGGGAGATCCCCTCGACGCGGTCGACGTCGGGCTTCTCCATCCGGTCGAGGAACTGCTTGGCGTAGGTGGAGAGGCTCTCCACGTAGCGCCGCTGCCCCTCGGCGTAGACGGTGTCGAAGGCGAGCGAGCTCTTCCCCGAGCCCGAGGGCCCGGTCACCACGATCACCGACCTGCGCGGCAGGTCCAGGTCCAGGTTCTTGAGGTTGTGCTGCCGCGCCCCGCGGATGGTGATACGGTCTTTCATAGGTGGGGAATCATACCCCATTTTCGGTCGCCGGACACCCCCCGGTGCTTTTGCGCCACGTTTGCTCCGTGTTTTGTGGATGGGTCGCGATGGGAGCGGGGCGGGATTCGTGCCGGTCGTAGCCTGCTTCTTCCCGATGGCGGCCGAACTGCAACGGCGAACGGCAACTTCAACGGCCAGGCTTGGGCGTGTCCCTCCGCTGCGCTCCGGGCCGGGCTGCGGGCGCCGTAGCAAACGATACTACCGTTTGCGACGGCGCGGAGCCCCTGGCGGATTCCACGCACTCCGCCGCTTCATCTCCGATCGCGCCCCCGTCGCATTCCCCCTCCGCCAGGGTCTCCGCCCTTCGGGCCCGCATCCCTCACGCAACTTCGCTGAACGGCGGGACTTCGATCCGGTTCGACAAGCTCGCGTCCCATGCCGCAAGCTCCGCGCGCCCCCCTCCCCCGGCCCCTCCCGCCGCATGCGCGAATGCATGCCAGCCGCCTCTCCTGTAGTTCGGGAGAG